>NZ_JBQSXL010000018.1:0-89042 GCF_052378165.1 Halomonas sp. AOP30-A1-24 | reverse complement strand
ATTGTGACGTCTGCAAGCAGATTCGCCCTTTTCAAGACATGCGTCCCCGAGGCAGTGGCGCTGGCATGGCGATAAAAGCTCTTGAGTCTGGCACTTCATGTTTTGAGTTCTCATGTGTTTCTTGCAGGAAATCGCATCGTCTGTATCTGGTGGAGCAACTGCTTGGTGAGGGTTTTATTCGGATACAGAAATTTGGAGAGCTACCTAGAGCCAAGCTAAACAGGGATCGTAACCTTCAGAGGTTCTTGAAAGGCGATCGCGATAATTATGAAAAAGCCATTGTTTGCCTTTCGCACGAATACGGGATCGCTGCCTTCGCTTATTCCGCCGAATAGTAGAGAACAACATTTATAGGTTGCTGGACCTTGTGCAGGAAGATGCGCAATCTTCTGAGACCGAAAGTGAAGACCTAGAAGCCATAGATGAGCTTCGAAAAGAATCACCAATGAGCGAAAAGATTAAAGTGGCAAACCGAGCATTACCCGAACACCTCAAGCCGGATGGTCTAAATCCATTAGGGCGCCTATACCAAGCGCTAAGCCAAGGTGTGCACAGTTTGTCTGATGAAGAATGTCTCACAAGAGCAAATGAAATCAGCGTATGTTTGGCCTTCCTGGTTAGTGAGTTGGCAACACGAAAAGCTCACCGAGAAAATTTCAAAAGAATGGTTAGAAAGCTGTAAGGCTAACAAGGCCAAGCACAGTGACAGCGTTATAACGTTTTTACGCTCAGAAGTGTGATTGGATATTTTTAATAATCGAGAGTTAGCTACAGCTGCTCTTATTATAGTCGTCTTTATTTGGGCGTCTATAAAAAGTAAGGAGGTTCTGACTGCTATAAAGTTAGTCGTCAAATCCTTTTTTCAAAAAAGCCATACTGATAACCACTTTGACTTTTCTTTTATATATTTCAGCAGTTGTATATCTGCTCTATAGTATTAATATTTGGAATATAGGGTAGCTTAAAAATACGATACTGTGGTTTTTCTTTATCGGTTTTGTTCAGCTTATGAATACGACCAAAATAACCGATCCCCAAAAGTATTTGAAAATATCTTTAAGCTCTCAGGTTAAGCTCATTATACTAGTTGAGTTCCTCGTAGCGTTTCATACTTACGGCTTTATAACTGAATTTATTTTAGTAACGACAGCTACATTGTTGGCGTGTTGTAGTGCATTTGTTAAAAACAAACCTGAGTATCAGCAAGTACGAAAAGTATGTGACAATATTTTAGTCATAATGGGAACCTTGATTTTCATCAGCTCGATCTTAAATATATATGATGAGCCAGGTAGGTTTATCAGTATTGATATATTCAGGGATTTCTTGGTGCCAATATTGTTATCTGTATCTTTACTGCTATATGTGTATGTGTTTTATTTTTTTTTGGCGTACGAAAGAGCATTTATTATGACCCGTATCTATACTGATTCTCGACAACTTCAATGGTACGCAAAATTTCGCTCATTTGTTGCCTTCAAAGGTAAGCCAAAACATATCCATGAGTGGTTGCACTATTCTTGCATTTCAGAGTTTGAGTCAAGAAAAACGATTCGACTGTCAATAAGGAAATTTAAAGAACAGCAGCGTAGCTCAACAGTATAAAAAAGCGTTTAAGGCAGATTTCGCAACGCCCGCCATTTTTAGCTCAGGCTGAGTTTTTGTTTACGAAGCAATGGTTTTGATTAGGTGGTAGACGTCGCTCATTACTTAGCGCGGTGTTATCAAATAGAGAGTTTGAAAAAATGACCCTATCAGGTAGCTGCCTATGCGGCGGCGTCCAATACGAAATAACAGGCCCTCTTACCGACGTCTACTACTGCCATTGCACAATGTGCCGCAAGCTCCACGCGGCCGCGTTTCGAACCTGTGCCAAGGTGCAGTCCGAGCATTGGCGAACCGTCAAAGGCGAAGAGCTGCTTAAAACCTACGAGTCATCGCCCGGGGAGTTCAAGGTGTTCTGCTCGACCTGTGGGTCCAGCATTCATACCCGGTTCACTGAAAAGCCGGAGGTTTACGCGCTTCCTCTTGGCACCCTCGACACCGACCCCGGTGCGCGCCCAGGCCGCCATGTGTTCGTGGGCAACAAGGCGCCGTGGTACGAGATTGCCGATGACTTGCCCCAGTTCACCGAGAACGGCTGAGGCAGTGTTGCTCAGGCTTAATATCATTTTCAAAGCCCAGCCATTACTCTATGCACCCAGCTTACCCAAGGCGATCCACCAATCTTATGACGAGAAAAATACTAGGCTTGAAAGTCAAACGGCAGCAAGAAGCCAAGCCCGCCAACGAAGTTGAAGATCAATTCTCCGATGACCCCGAAAAACGCTTTCTAAATGGCGTCGCCATCCATCCGTCCCCACGCATTGATTTAGAAGCGGGTTCCAGTCAGCGCAGCGTACGAGCGATGGACTTGATCACGCCCATAGGGATGGGCCAACGCGGCTTGATCGTAGCACCGCCAGGCTCGGGCAAAACGACGCTACTCAAACATATCTGCCAGGCCGTGGCCGAGGCGCACCCGGATATCAAGCTGTATGCCTTGCTGATCGATGAGCGCCCGGAAGAGGTGACGGACTTCAAGCGCAGCGTGTCGGCAGAGGTACATGCGTCGTCTTCAGATGAAACCTACACCCACCATGTGCGTATGGCCGATAAGCTCCTTGAGGCGGCGCGTAAGCAAGCGGGTGAGGGGCACGATGTGATGATCGTGATCGATTCGCTGACTAGGCTTTCACGCGTTCATAACGCCGAGCAGCGGGGCAATGGCCGCACGATGACGGGTGGGCTGGATGCCCGAGCGATGGAAATACCCCGCAAGTTGTTCGGCGCCGCGAGAAAGATCGAAAACGGTGGGTCGCTCACGATTCTGGCTACCGTGCTGGTAGATACGGGAAGCCGTATGGATCAGGTGATTTTCGAGGAGTTTAAGGGCACGGGCAATATGGAGATTGTGCTGTCACGCGAGGTGGCCAATCAGAGGATTTTCCCGGCCATAGATATCTCCAAGAGTAGTACCCGCCGAGAAGAGCTTTTGATTGATACAAAGGATATTGAAAAAGTACGCACACTGCGTAGAGCGTTGACCCAGCTCAAGCCAGTCGAAGGCGCGCAGAAGTTATTTGAGTTATTAGGGAAATATCCAACCAATGCCGAGCTATTGGACGCGTTTTCACCAGGCTCCGCCTAGTCGTTAGAAAGACCTTTAATGGCCACACATGTTTACCCATGGCTTGGTAAAACAGGCCTTAATTGCAAACGCCTTTAGCAGAGAAGCTCACCTTTTATTCGTTAAGAGGTGAGCTTCTTTGTTATGGTTTAACGGTTACTTTTTCTTAAAGTTCAGGTTTGAAGCGGGCACTACTTTTCGAACTGGAAAGCCTTCAATTTCTCTGCGCTCAATGATGCTGTTTAATCGCCTTTCAATGGCACAAAGATTTTTAAAGTCAGCCAAGGCGACAAACGAGATAGCTTCACCAGAGGCACCCGCACGGCCGGTTCGGCCAATACGGTGAATGTACTCTTCTGGCTGAAAGGGTAAATCGTAATTCACCACACGGCTTAGCTCGCCAATATCCAAACCCCGTGCGGCAACCCCTGTGGCGACCAGGTACTTTAGCTCACCAGATTTGAACTGCGCCAAAATCTTTTCGCGCATGGCCTGGCTTCTGTCGCCATGAATGGAATCCGCTTTGATACCACGCTTTGCGAGTTGGTCAACCAGCTTGGCCGCGCCGTGTTTTTTCTCGATAAAAATAAGCGCCTGATCCCACGCTTGCTCGTTAATCAGGTGGCTCAGCAGGGCGGACTTGGTGTCTTTGTCTACCGCGATTAGCCATTGCTTGATGCTGGCGGCGGCGCGCTCGTTGGGAGAAATGGATATTTCAGACGCCAGGTCGGTCATCTTGCTGTCTGAAAAACCGTAGGCCAGCGCCCGAACGTCGCCATTCATGGTGGCCGAAAACAGCAGGTTCTGACGGTTTTCAGGCAGGCGTTCAATGATTTTGTTGATATCGTCGACAAAACCCATGTCGACCATTCTGTCCGCTTCGTCCAACACCATGGCTTTGAGTTCATCAAAGTGCAGCGCACGCTGATGCGCCAAATCCAGCAACCTGCCCGGTGTGGCGACGAGGATATCAATCCCTTCTATCAAGCGCTGTTTTTGAGGTTCGCTATCAACACCGCCATACACCGCCATGGAGGTTAAGTGCAGATGTTTAGCGTATTGAGCCACGCTGGCTTCAACCTGAACCGCTAGCTCGCGGGTCGGTACGAGAATCAGCGCACGGATGCGTTTGCCACGTAGCGTTCCCGCTGTACTGAACCGTTCTAGCAGAGGCAGAACAAAGGCTGCGGTTTTGCCTGTTCCGGTTTGTGCGGTGGCGATTAAATCGTTACCCGAAAGAATGGCAGGAATCGCTTGTTCCTGGATGGGAGTCGGGGTTTTGTAACCTAGTTCGGTAATCGCTTGAACTAGTGGGCTGGATAAGCCTAGTTTTGCAAATGACATAGGGGGCTCTGACGGGATGTCGTAAGGGGTGTCGAAATGAAAATATGTCGCAGTATAACGTAGTGCTTGTAGTAGCGCTGATTTACCGTGTTGCGTGAACTTTGCACATGCCTTGCTGCTCCGCATCCAAATTCCGAATAGGGCAGGCTGACCCGCAACGCCGTACGCCATTATGAGATAATCGAGTCAGAGAATTGATTAAGCAATCGACGAAGAGGAATACATGAGCTGGTTTATATTGTTTGTAGCGGGCCTTCTGGAGATTGGCTGGGCCATCGGGCTGAAATATTCGGTGGGCTTTACAAAACTCTGGCCGACTGCCTGGACGCTACTTTCGCTAGTGGCGAGTTTTCTACTGCTGGGCTTGGCGCTGAAAACCCTGCCCGTGGGTACCGCTTACGCGATATGGGTAGGGATTGGCGCAGTGGGGACGGCCATTTTAGGCATCGTGCTGTTTGGCGAATCTTTGGGCGTACTCAAATTAATGAGTTTAACGCTGATCGTTGCGGGGCTTGTCGGGCTTAAACTCGCCCACGCCTGATATCCATGGAAACCGCTAGTGGCTGCCCGTTCATTAAGCGTACCGGGGCGTGCTACCCGAAAGGCCACCGGGAGTACGTTGTTGAAAGTACGTTGTCGAAATCTGCTCTGTTAATGCCACCGTTATTGTTCATGACGCTTGATCATGTTTATCACCGGCAGCCCGCTCCTCCGCCTGATCCAACAGTACTGGGCCACTACCTGCCTCCGCCAACTCATCATCCGGGTTATACAGCGGGCAGCGGGTCATGCTTAAACAGCCGCAGCCGATACAGCCGCTGAGGTTATTGCGCAGCGTTTGCAGGTAGGCAATGCGGCCATCCAGCATGCGCTGCCAGTTCCGGGATAGCTGCTGCCAATCTTCCACCGTGGGCGTGCGGTTATTGGGCAGAGACTCGAAAGCTTGCTTGACCTCGTCCAGGCTGACGCCCACTTTTTGCGCGGCTTTAATCACTGAAATGCGCCTTAGCACCTCCGGTTTATAGCGGCGTTGGTTGCCCGCATTGCGCGAGCTTTGAATTAGCCCCTGCTGTTCGTAAAAGTGCAGGGCGCTGATATTAATGCCGCAGCGCTTGGCGACTTTGCCGACACTCCAGTTTGCCTCCGCCATTCTCGCTCCCGTTTTTCTTCTGGTTCAAAAAAAGCTTTACCTCAACTTGGGTTGAGGTTTTAACCTTTTATCCGAACCCACGCAAGGAGAGCAATATGTACTTGGAACACGTGAATCTGGTCGTTGCTGATATGAATGCCATGCTGGAGTTTTACCGCGCTGCCTTCCCACATTGGCATATACGCGATGAGGGGCAGGGTGAGTGGTACGGCAAACCGCGCAAGTGGGTGCACTTTGGTGATGAAAGGCATTACCTGGCGTTAAGCGATCATGGCGAAGGACAGAACCGAGCGCTGGAAGGCCATAGTGTTGGTCTGGCGCACTTTGCCTACGTGACCGATAACCTGGATGCCGTAGTGGCTCGATTAAATAACGCGGGCTTTTCCGTTGCCAAACCGGGTGCCACCGAGCCGTTTCGTAAAAACGTTTACTTCGTTGATCCAGCGGGGTTTGAGGTGGAGTTTGTTGAGTATCTGAGCGACATCCCGGCAGAACGTAATTTAAATCGCGATGCGCAGTAACCAGCAGTGTAGAAAGAATCAGAGCAACGGAAGGGAGATACTGTAGTGAAAGTCGTCGTCATTTTTCATTCTGTAACAGGCACTACCAAAAAGCTGGCCCACTCGATTGCATCAGGTGCTGCAATGGAGCCTGGTGTTGAAGTGGTCACAGTAGAAATTGTTGGCGCCGATATTGTTGAAGGGCGTTTCCGTAACATCGAGCTGCTGCGGCAACTCGATAATGCTGATGCGATTATCTTTGGCTCACCTACTTATATGGGCTGCGTATCAGCACAGTTTAAAGCGTTTACGGATGCCACAAGTGAGTGGTGGGCAAGGCAAGCATGGGCAAACAAAATTGCCGCGGGTTTTACCATTGGTGCTAACTTAAGTGGTGATCAACTGAGTACGATTCAGTACCTGCAAGTGTTCGCTAGTCAACACGGTATGTTTTGGGTGGGTCTGGATACACCGGGCAACTATGATCCTGCAATGCGTAACAGGCTTGGTGCACAGTCCGGGCTTATTGCCCATTCCGTGGATACTGATCTCAATGAAACGGACTTACTTACTGCGCGTTATTTAGGTCAGCGGGTAGTACAAACCGCTAAAAAGCTCGCGGCTTGAAGGAGAGAACGTGCAAATTTGTGAAACGGGATAGTATGAAACAGAGCGGTGCATTGAATGACAGCACATTGAATATGACAAGTGTTTAATGAATGATGAGCTTCGTAAGCATCTCGCGCCAAAACATAAGATAAAGTTAAAGCTTTCTATGAAGTGGCACTTAAAGTGGGGTGGAACATGCAAGGGCGCACGGGGTTACAGGCATAATTATCATACTGCCTTTATTCTGAAATAGGAATCGACATCACAGGGGCATTTAAATATGCCTACTCGTATGAAATTTTGGAGTACATGGGTAGCTAATAAAGGCCTCCATGAATGCTGTAACTCAGCGGTACTAATCTCCATCGTTATGGGCTTGAGATAAGAATGGACTATCTAGAAGTCAATGCCAGTGACATTCCCACCCAGCTTTTACTGGAAGCCGATCCTTCTGAACAGAGCATCGCATCTTATCTGGATGGCGCTTGGTGCTTCGCGGCAAAGCTAAACGGAAACGTCGTTGGTGCCTGTGTCACAAAATCTATTAACACCGACATCGCTGAAATATTTAATATCTCGGTTTACCCGGAATTTCAGCAGCAGGGCCTTGGTTCTGGACTGTTGAGCTTTGCCTTGTCTGAGCTGAAAAGCAAAAAAATACAGCGTGTGGAATTAAGTACCGGCACTTTTGGATATCAACTGACCTATTACCAACGCCATGGGTTTAGAGTTGATCATGTGGTTAAAAACTATTTTCTGAATAATTACCCTGAGCCGATTCTTGAAGATGGCATACAGCATCAAGACGCGCTGCGGTTGTACGTAACGCTATAAAAAGGTGAGTTCAGTGGCAAAAGTAACCTTAAAAGGGTTTATCGAGGTTCCCGGTAGCGATCTTGATGGCGTGCAAGCCGAACTTAACACTCACCGCCAACTTACTCTTGAGGAGCCTGGCTGCATAACGTTTAAGGTTACTCAAGATAAAACTGACCCGTGCCGTTTTGATGTTTATGAGGAATTTATTGACCGCAAAGCCTTTGAGGAACATCAACAGCGGGTGGCAAGCTCTGACTGGGGCAAGCTAACCCGTAACGTGAAACGCCATTACGATGTGTTTGAGTAGGTTATCGTATCGTTTTACTAATCAAGAGAGACTTCGATAGGCGGTTTTGCGACGCAGTAAAACTTGCCTGAGATGCGCCCTCGCTGCAAGGTAACCCCTTAATATCACCATTTTTCGAGGAATTCTTGTGAAAAAAGTCGCCATCGTAACCGGCGGAGGGCGCGGTATTGGCGCCGCTACTTCAATTAGGTTATCGGGCCAAGGGTATGCCGTTTGCGTTAATTACCTTAAAAATAAAGCAGCAGCAGACGCAGTGGCGGCGCATATTATTGAAGCGGGCGGTAGAGCGATGGTCTTCCAAGCGGATGTTTCAGTGGAAAGTGAAGTGCATTCACTGTTTGAGGCAACCCGAAAGCGGTTGGGAAAAGTAACGCACTTGGTTAATAACGCGGGCATTCTATATACCCAATCTGTGTTTACCGATATTAGTGCTGAGCGCTTTCAGAAGGTGTTGAGCGCCAACGTGATGAGTGCTTTTCTATGTTCGAAGGCATTTATCAATCAGGCAGAGGGAGCGGGCGCGATTGTCAATGTCTCTTCCGCTGCGGCACGCACCGGTGCGCCGTTTGAGTATATTGACTATGCCACATCAAAAGGTGCGATGGATTCGATGACCAAAGGCTTGGCTCTTGAGCTTGCTGACAGGAGTATTCGCGTTAACGGAGTGCGGCCAGGCTTTATCCATACGGATATGCATGCCGATGGCGGTGAACCGGGGCGGGTTGAGCGCTTGGCGCCCCAAATCCCTTTAAAACGTGGCGGCACCCCTGAAGAGGTTGCTCAGGCTATCACTTGGCTTCTATCGGATGAGGCTTCTTATGTGACCGGCTCGTTTATTGATATTGCGGGTGGTCGGTAGTTTGTCTTAAGCGAGTAGAGGCTTTTTCAATCGCCAACTCGACGTTACTGTCGGAAAAACCTTCAAGAGAGCGCTTCATGGGTATAATGCGGCCCATCGCCCATTGCCGTAGTGTGGGCGCGCATATCGGGTCGTATCGGCGAGTTTACCAGTCGATTCTCATTTTACTGTAGAAGGTAGCTGACATGATCAATACCAAAATTTACAAGGCCGTTTATGAGTTGGCTGAAAAGCTGATGAAGGCGGCAGAGAAGGACGATCGAGAGACGTTTGATTCGCTTTATGCAGAGCTGAACGCTATTTGTATCGAGCATGAAGATACCGATAAGGATCATCCGGAGCAGTGGGAAACGTTGGCGGATTTTACCGAAGAGCTGGATGACGCGCTGGTGATGTATGAAAAGGCGCTTCACAAAGCCGAGGTCGCCAATGCTAAAGACCACCTGTCGTCTATCGGTTTTTCAATGGCGACCCTGCAGGTTGAGTTGGGCCAGGAAGAGGCTGCTATTCAACATCTGAAAAATGCCAAAATCAGTGCCAACAAGATTGAAGATAAAGATTTGAAAGCAGAAATTGATGAGCTGCTTGAAAAACTGACAGCGAAATAGCTGGCTTTGTTGTTACCATGATGATCTTGATAAATGCACATCCAACGGGATTGTGCTGGGTTTTCCTAAGACCAGGAGCTATCGTTTGACCAATAATGATATTTTTCGCCGTATCCGGTACTGCTTTGATTTAAAAGATACTGCCGTATTGAAAGTTTTCGCGCTGGCAGAGTTCACAGTATCTGAGGAGCAGGTGTCCGGGTGGCTGAAAAAGGAGGAAGACGAAAAATTCCTCAAAATGAGAGACCGCGAGTTGGCCGCGTTTCTTAACGGATTTATTAGCTATAAGCGTGGGAAGCGCGACGGCGAGCAGCCCGCGCCAGAAAGTAACTTGAACAACAATATGGTGTTCCAGAAGCTGCGCATTGCGCTGAATTTAAAAGCCGATGATATTCTAGCTATTTTTGAGCAGGCCGAGTTTCGGTTGAGCAACCACGAGTTAAGTGCTTTCTTCCGCAAGCCTACGCATAAAAATTATCGTGAGTGTAAAGACCAGGTGTTGCGTAATTTTTTAATGGGTCTTCAGTTCCAGCAACGCCCTGAATCCAGGGGTTCAGAAGAAGTCTGAGGTTGTCACGCCGCTGCGATTTACAGGGTTTCAGAAGTAAAAATGGCCATTCAATGCGAATGGCCATTTGCTGTTAAGCGTTTTTTAAACAGAACCTAACGCTTTAGCAGGTTGGTTTTGGCCAGATCAATGACTTCGTGCATGCCGCCATCCATGACGGCACGTAGCCCCCAGAGGCTAAACCCTTTGACCTGCTCCATGCCGATGGTGGGCGGCAGTACCAGCTCTTGTTTGGCTGTTACTACATCAAGTACGGCGGGGCCATCGTGGGCTAATACATTGTCGATGGCATCGGCCAGCTCGCCAGGGTTTTCAACACGACGGGCATAAATGCCCATTGCGCTTGCAACGGCAGCAAAGTCGGGATTGTCCAGGTCTACGCCCGTATTAATGAAACCGGCTGCTTTCATTTCAAGTGCAACGAAGCCGAGTACTCCATTATTAAAGATGACGATTTTGATCGGAATGTTGTGCTGTTTAAGTGACAGTAAATCGCCCATCAGCATGGAAAGGCCACCGTCGCCGGAGAACGTAATAACTTGCCGACCCGGCTGCGCGTACTGAATGCCAATCGCCTGAGGCATGGCGTTAGCCATCGAGCCATGCGAGAACGAGCCGATAAGACGACGTTGGCCGTTCATTTTAAGGTAACGTGCCGACCAGACTGTGCACGTTCCTACATCGGCAGTAAAAATCGCATCCTCATTGGCCTTTTCGCTCAACAAGCGCGCAAGGTACTGTGGGTGGATAGGTGAGTGGGCCGAGTGATTTTGCGCCTGTTTGTCCAGGCCTTCGCGCGCTTTAACGTAGTGGGCCAGCGCTGCATCCAGAAAGTGCCGGTCAGTGCGCGTATGAAGCGCCGGCAGAATGGCCTCAATGGTTAACCCGATATCGCCGACCACGCCCAATGCCAGCTTGGCGCGCCTGCCCAGGTTTTCAGGGCGAATATCGACCTGCACGACGTTGGTCTTTTGCGGTAAAAACTGTTTATACGGAAAATCCGTGCCCAGCATCAGCAGCAGGTCGCACTCCTGCATGGCCGCGTAACCTGATGAGAACCCGATAAAGCCGGTCATGCCGACATCATAGGGGTTGTCGTATTCGACGTGCTCTTTGCCGCCGAGTGCGTGCACGATGGGGCTCTTAAGCGCATCGGCCAATTGCATTAGCTGGGCGTGTGAACCGGCGCAGCCTCGGCCAGCGAAAAGCGTAATGCGCTCTGCATCGTTGAGTAGTTTGGCGAGTGCTTCCACTTCGGTTTTGGCGGGCACCACACGTGGCGTGGGGGGTAATAAGCCATGGCGCTGCGTTACCGTTTTAACCGGTGAGGCGCGCAGTGCAACATCACCAGGCAACACCACGACCGCAACGCCACGCTGCCCAACGGCGGCGCGGATGGCATTGTCCAGCACATAAGGTAATTGGCTGGCGTCGGAGACCAGCTCACAGTAGTGGCTGCATTCACGAAATAGTTCTTGGGGGTGGGTTTCCTGGAAATAGCCGCCGCCGATCTCTGAAGAGGGAATATGCGCGGCAATGGCCAGCACCGGCGTGCGCGTGCGGTGGGCATCGAACAGGCCGTTGATAAGATGCAGGTTGCCGGGACCGCAAGAGCCGGCACAAACGGCTAGGCTACCGGTTAGTTGTGATTCGCCGCTGGCGGCGAATGCGGCAACTTCCTCATGGCGTAGGCCCACCCATTCGATGCCGGGCCGCTCGCGTATGGCCTCGGTTAGTCCATTCAGGCTGTCGCCGACAACGCCGTAGATCCGCTCAACACCACTTTCCACCAGCGTTTCGATCACTAAATCAGATACGTTTTTGATAGACATGAGAGACCTCAAACAAAGTCCAGGTTTAACGTTGCGGCTGTTTGCTTGCGCGTGTCGTAGCAGGCCTCTTTATCCGTTTTAAGGTCGATGCCGTAGGTGGGAATGATCGTCTTGAGTTGGGGGAGCCAGCCATCAGCAGTTAGCTTGTCGGCAAAGCATTTCTCCAATACCTCTAGCGCGATAAAGGCCGCCGTTGATGCGCCAGGAGAAGCGCCTAGTAACGCGGCGAGGGAGTGATTGGATGAGGCGATTAGCTCGGTGCCAAACTCCAACACACCGGCTTTTTCATGGCTGGGTTTAATGATTTGCACGCGCTGACCCGCCACGGCGTGGGTCCAGTCGTGATGGCGTGCCATTGGGTAGTATTGGCGCAGCATCTCAAATTGGTGGCTCTTGCTTTGCAGTACCTGGGAGACCAGATACTCCGTTAGTTGCCAGTTATCCTTTGCAACATCAAGCATGGGCATCACATTATCCAGGTGTACCGAACGGAACATGTCCGTTAGAGAACCTTGCTTGAGAAAGCGCGATGAAAAACCGGCGTAAGGGCCGAACAGCAGCGATTTTTTATCACCAATAATGCGCGTATCCAGGTGGGGAACTGACATCGGAGGCGAGCCATGGGCCGCCTTGCCGTACACCTTGGCGTGGTGACGTTCACTAATGCTGTCTATATCGCAGCGTAGCCAAATACCACTGACGGGGAAGCCGCCGTAGCCGTGCCCTTCAGGAATGCCAGACTTTTGCAGCAGTTCGATAGCGCCGCCACCCGCGCCGATGAAAACAAACCCAGCCTGAATGCTTTCATGGTGCTTGCTGTGCGTGTCGTGCATTTTCACGCACCAGCGGTTGTCGTTTTGTCGAGTAATATCCTGTACGTGCTTTAAGTAGTGAATTTCAAACCCGGATTGCTGCGACAAATGGTCGAACAGCAGGTGGGTAAGCGCGCCATAGTCGACATCAGACCCTGATACGATACGCGTCGCCGCGACGGGCTCGCCATCGCTGCGTCCTTCCATGATGAGCGGGGTCCACTGCTCAATCTGCGCGGGGTCTTCGCTATATTCCATGCCGTGATAGCAGTGGTGCGATGACATCTGTTTAAAGCGCTGGCGTAGATAGTTGACGTTATCCTCGCCCCAGACAAAGCTCATGTGCGGGCAGGGATTAATAAATGCCTGTGGGTTGGGAATGGCCCCTTTCTTGACCAGATAGGTCCAGAGTTGGCGTGAAATATCGAACTCTGTGTTGACCTCCAGCGCCTTGCTGATATCAACCGTGCCGTCTGAGCGAGCAGGGGTGTAGTTCATTTCGCAGTTGGCGGCATGCCCGGTACCTGCGTTATTCCAACCATTGGAGCTTTCCTGGGCGCAATCTTTCAGTGTTTCCAGCACCACAATCTTGAGTGAAGGTTCTAGCTCTTTGAGAAGAGTTGCGAGCGTGGCGCTCATGATGCCCGCGCCGACCATTACAATATCTGCCCGCTCGGGAATCTGTGCTGATGTAGGCATGAACGTTCTCCGCTTAGGAACTCAGCACTTGCTTGATGCGCTGATAAAGGGAAGGTCAATATCCTGCGGCACTATGGCATACACGCGTCGCCAGGGCTGGTTATCGATTAGATGCCAGCGGTGGCCGCCACCTGTGGTGTCTTCCGCCAATAAAATGTCGCCGGGGTGCAGCGTGAATGAGTCGCCCGTGCGCGTCTCGAAAGTGAGTGTGCCGCTAAGCGTTAAGACGAATTGACGGTTAGGAGCGTCATGCCAGCTAAAGCTGCCGCCTTCGCTTGTTTCGCGAAAGGAGATGCTGGTCGTTTCGATGACATCACTGAGCAAGTCATGGCGCTCACCTTTGGGAAGATCAATCCATCCTTCTTCAAAACACGATTGATGGTTACTGCCTGTCCATAACCTTACACATCGGAACATTACTGACTCCTGATTGTGAGTAGTGACAAAACATGATGAAAAATAGAACAATCATCTGAGTTTAAATACTAGTTCGGATTTTGTGCAATAAGGTGCGTGACCAAAGCTAAATTTATGCCTAAGGTGAAGTGGGTTTGATAATTTAAATATGGGCATGGGCTGGGGATTCCATGCCGCTATTCTTTTTATAAAAAAGGGGTTGGCGCTTTTCTGGTTAGCCGCCAATTATCTCTGGCAGGCTCTATAACGTTTGTAAATAAAAGGAAACCACCATGGGAATCAAAAAAAAATTAACGCTAGCGGCAAGCATGTGTGCCTTGTTCGTGGCCATCACAGCGGATGCATGCACGCGCGCGGTATATCAGGGCCCTGATGACATGATTATCACGGCGCGCTCCATGGATTGGAGGGACGAAATACATCCGAACCTATGGCTGTTTCCAAAGGGAATGGAGCGCGATGGTGCGGCTGGACCCAACTCCGTTACTTGGACATCCCAGTATGGAAGTGTCGTTACCAGCGCGTTTGATATCTCAAGCACTGATGGCATGAACGAAAAAGGCTTGGTGGCTAACCTGCTATGGCTTGCTGAGGCAGAGTATCCTGAATTTGGGCCGGATGACGAGGGGCTTTCCGTGGCTGCCTGGGTCCAGTATGTTTTGGATAATTTTGCGACCGTTGATGAGGCGGTGGAGGCGCTGCGCGATGAGCCCTTTGTGGTCGTCTCTGCTGAAATACCGGGCACCACTCGATTTGCTACGCTTCACTTGTCAATTTCAGATGCCAAGGGTGATAGCGCAATATTTGAGTATATCGGCGGTAAACTCACTATTCATCACGATACGTCATACAATGTGGTGACAAACTCGCCCACCTTCGAGCAGCAACTGACGCTGGATGACTACTGGAGACAGATCGGTGGTTTGGTCATGCTGCCTGGCACAAACCGTGCCGCAGATCGATTTGTCAGAGCGTCGTTCTACATGGATGCCATCCCTAAAACGAGCGATACAAGAGTCGCTGTTGGCAGTGCATTTAGCGTGATTCGCAATGCGTCTGTTCCTTTCGGCATCTCATCAGAAGAGGAGCCGAATATTTCTTCCACCAGGTGGAGAGCGGTATCTGATCAGAAACACCTTGTTTATTATTTCGAGACGGCACTTACGCCTAACACGTTTTGGGTGGATATGAAGGATGCCGACTTTACTGAGGGCGTGCCTGTTCGCAAACTGAGCCTCAAGAATAACAGTGTTTATGCAGGCAATACGGTCAACGCGTTTGAGGACGCCGAGCCCTTTGAGTTTGCTGGCCTGTAAGGTGCGTTAAGGGCATTTTTTTGCTAGTTAGCGCATGAAATAGCCCCCTGTGTCGCGGTTAGCGCAGGGGGCTTTCTCTTACTTAATAAAGCCAAGGGATAGAAAAAACTGCGGTTAGCTTGTTCGATTATTGTGATTAATACTAAAGTAATGGCGGCTGGTACCGATATTAAATTAAGCACACCTATTTACTGATCGCTGCCTAGAGTTATCCATGCCAAAAATCGTGATCTGTTTCATTACAGCCCTGCTACTGCTGGCACCGTATGCTCAAGCGAACACCGATGCGGCTGAGGCCGCGGCGCTGGCATGGCTTGATGCAATCGATAGTGGCGAGTATGAGCTGGCTTGGGAGGAGTCATCACCGCTTCTTAAGAGTCCGCTTTCGCCCAGTATGCTAGAGCGGATCATTAGCGCAGCGCGCCGTGACTTCGGGTCGGTGGAGGCAAGACGCCGCACACGCGTCATCACGCAAACCTCTATGCCCGGCGCTCCCAAAAATGATTACAAAAAGTTCATCTACCAAACGCGTTTTGCCAACAAGTCTGATATTACCGAAACCATTACGCCGCACTTTGAAGACGGCGTTTGGAAAGTAAGTGGGTACTATGTGAACTGATCAGCAACAAGTGGATTGCCCCGTTGCTACAACCGTGGGGGGGTGAATCTTCACGCAGGCAAAAATGGCGTTCCCCGAAGTGGTGTTCCACGGCGTGATAGCTTCAAAGTTGTGCTCGAATACATGCACTTCAAAGTAGGGCTCAAGCAGCGTAATTAGCTCAGCAAAACTAACCGCGACCATGGGGTGCTCATCGTTCCATACTTGGGTATCGCACGCGTTGGTTTTTGCAATACTAAGTTTGAGGGCCTGTTTTTCACCGCTACCGCTGTAATGCCACCCGGAACGAAACGTGAAGGCATCGTCGGCTTTTTTAACGGTGTGGCTCACAAACAGATTGTTATCGATTTTATCTTTATCGACTGCGTTGAAGCAGAAAACCCCGCCACTCATTAAGGCGCTGTGCGCACTTTCAATACACGCTTTGAGCTTTTCAATTCCGTCGCTGTAGTGAATCGAATATAAAAAACAGGTAATCAAATCCTGCGGGTCGCTTACCTGGAAGTTGCCCATGTCCTGACACGTAAACTGGGCCTCAGGGCAACGTGTGGCAGCAATATCCAGCATGGGCTGGTTAATATCCAGCCCGCTGCTCACATAGCCATTATCAATAAAATGGCGAACATGAGGCCCGGTACCACACGCGACATCGAGGTGAAGGTTGCCACCGTTACCAAAAATTTGGTGAAGCCTTTGCACGGCGTTGCTTTGCGCCCGGTAGTCGATGTCTTCGCACATCACATCGTAATAGCCAGAAAGGTCGGTATAGAGTGCGTTAAAGGACATGGCGGCCTGGGTAGCTTGGGAGTGAGGGTGGCGCATAGTAAACGAGTGGAGTGGCTTTTAGAAGCCAGCCGTGCGGAAGGGAATTTTGATCAAGACATCGCAGGCCGTCGCACAGGCTTGCGATGTCTTTTTCGGTTTATAGCGAGATGTCAGGCGCAAACTGCATACTTACCGCCACCCGGTTCCAACTATTAATGGCTAGAATCACCGTGGTTAGCTCAAGAAGGTCCTGTTCGCCAAAGGCAGCCAGAGCATTCTGGTAGACGCTGTCGCTAACAGACTGTTGGCTGATTAAGGTAAGCGCTTCGGCCCACTCAAGGGCTGCACGTTCCTGTTTATTGAAGCAGGGGGCTTCCCGCCAGGCAGGCAGTACATCCAGTCTTACCTGATGCTCGCCGTCGTCTCGGGCTTCCTGAGTATGCATATGCTGGCAGAAGCAGCACTGGTTGATTTGGGAAACGCGTAGCTTAACGAGGTGGATGATGGCAGGCGTTACCGCGCTATTAGCCGCTACTTCGCCCAGAGGCACCAAATGTTTAGCAAGGCGAGGGGTTAGCTTGTAAACGGCTTGTCGAGAAATACGCTGAGACATGGCAGTGACCTCGTTGATTGGTGAGGTCTCAGCTTATAAAGGTGTGCGTACTACGCCTTGTAAATTTGCGACAACTTGCGCTGGCGGTAAGAGGCGGGTGTTTCGTTGGTAAAAGATTGGAAGGCGTGGGTAAAGTGTGGCTGATCATAGTAGCCACAGTGGAGCGCTATTTCTGATAGCGGCCGGTCAGCTTCAAGTAAGCACCGTCGCGCTCGGTTGAGGCGAGCATACGTCACCAACGCGCCTGGCGAGACACCGACTTCACGTTTTAATCGACGTTCCAGGGTGCGTCGGGTTAACCCAACATTGGCAGCTAACTGCTCAGGTGGGAGCTGTAACTGGTTAATCGCCTGGATGATTCCTGGCACAGGGCTTTTACTCGTTAGTCGACTTTTGAGTAAACCCAGAAGCCATGTTTCAAGCAGGGCTAATCCTTTGGGTGCATCAAGCTGATAAAGGCGCTCCACCACCGGCATTAAACTGTCCATCCAGGAGGGGTTTATGTCATCGCCCAAGCAAAGATGCGCGTCTATACACTGTTCCGGGGCTAAGCCCAGGAGGCTATACATACTGGTCGGTTTAAACCGAATGCCCATCCGGGGGGTGGACGTATCAAACGTCTCAAGCAACATGTGTCTGTTAAAGCAGAGCGTGACGATGGGACGAGAGCTTCCAAGGTGAATGGTGAGGCTGGCGCCTGCATCGGGGTAAAGCTTTTCTACGATGGGGTGCGCAAGGGTGCTTTGCCCGCCCATCGACCAAAGGCATTGCACCCATGTGCGAAGGTTGGTGTTGGGCAGGCGCTGCTGGAAATTCAAATGAACGGCGTTACCGGGCAGAATAAAGTGGGCCATGGCGACAACCTGCTTTGTTGATGAATGGACTTCATCGCATAAGCTGTATTAAAGCCTAAACACAGGGGCTGGGAAAGTGGCTATGCTTGGACAGTGAAGTTCTCACTTCGCAATGAACTGTTTAATCATCAATCCACGTGGTTGAGCCCTTCAAAACAAGCGTCAAGCTGGGGCTCTTGCCCGCTGTGCCGTAGGTAAAGCACCATCTCACGCGCAACGATATTGATTTGATGAGTAAACACCAATAATTAGCTATGGAGTCTACTGCTTCGCCTACGGTATGCTTTTTTGAACTGCTTTCAGCTCAAGAGAACTTCATGGCCCTTATCTCAACGACTCCAGAACCCCCTTACTACGCCGTTATCTTCACTTCCGTGCGCACGGATATTGAAGATGGCTATGATGACATGGCGGAGCGTATGGTTGAGTTAGCCATGCAGCAGCCAGGTTTTTTAGGCGTTGAATCGGCTCGAAATGAGGTGGGGGTTACGGTTTCCTACTGGGCTGACTTGGCCTCGATTAAAGCGTGGAAGGCGCATGCCGAACATAAAGAAGCACAGCGGCTTGGGCATCAGCAGTGGTATCAGCACTTTAAAACTCGGATTGCCAAGGTTGAGCGGGATTACGGCATCTAGCGGATGCTACTTCCCTAGTCTTCTGCTTTATGTCGGTTACATCATCAAGCGCGTGAGTGCTTGTAGCCCCAGAGCAATCAACAGCACTATTACGCCGCCTATCAAGCTGGTAAACAACGCATGGCGCTTCCATAGCAACAGCACTCGATTACCGAAGCGATAAACCAGCCAGGCTAAGCCATAGTAGCGCAGGCCACGAGCAATTAATGCCGCCAGCAAGAATAGCAAGACAGGGTAGCCCGAAATGCCCGCCGTTATCATGGCTATCGGAAAGGGGATAGGCAGGATGCCCATGGCTATAATGGCAGCGAAACCGTATTGATTAAAAAACAGTTGAAACGCCTGAAAGCTCTCCTGCATACCGGTGACGTTGATAAACCATGTGCCTACCGACGTAAATAACAGCAAGCCTACGCTGTAGCCCACCAGGGAGGCGATCAGACAGCCCAATGTAGTGATGGTAGCCAAAAGCCAGATCCGCTGCTTGTTGGCTGCCATTAGCGGGATGAGTATTAGCTCAATGGGAATGGGTAAAATAATGGTTTCAAGAAATGAGAACACGCCCAGTAGCCATAGCATATTCTTTGAGCCGTTAATGCGCTCGAACCACACTTTAGGACTTTTTGAGATAATGGCCATGGATGGGGTCTACATCGGCGGACTAATACGGCGGTACATACTGGGTCAGTCCCATGGTATTGTCTAGCGTGAGCGGTGAGGTGGCGACACGCAGGCGGTAGGGTCATTTTACTCTTCATCACTTCTCTTATTGGCTGAGATATAACAGATGCCCCCACACTCTTCTCCTTTCGCAGCTCCTGTTTTTTGGCGTGACCCAAAATGCCGTATATAGAGCTTCGCAAAATAGGCAGCTAGCAGCCAATAACGCTGCAAGCAGTCGATTAATAGCGACTAACAATCGAGGCGTTTGAATGTAGCGCTTTAAGAAAGCCCCCGCGTAAACCCAGCTGGCTAACGATAACCAGCAAATAGGCAGGTAAAGCGCCGCGAACATGGCTATTTGAGCCGGGTCGTTACCCATTGTATAAGCGCCAATGCCAGACGCCGATGCAATCCATGCTTTGGGGTTTAGCCATTGCATGAGCGCACCTGTTATAAAACCAGGCGGTTTGGTGGTTGCTTGCACAGGCAACTTGCCGTCATCCATTGCTAACCTGATACTTAGATAAAGCAGAAACGCTACTCCGGCCCAACGAAGTAACACTTCAAGTAGAGGCACGGTGGTGAGTAAAGCGTAAAGCCCTGCACCAATTCCTAGAAACAGCGCTATAAACCCTAGTGTGGCTCCTGTCACAAAGATTAACCCTTTAACAATAGGGTAGTGGGTGCCGCTACTGAGGCATATCAAATTGACGGGGCCTGGGGAAATGGATGCGGCAAGGGCAAAGGCTGACATGGGGAGTAATAGCGAAATGCACATTGTGATCCTCCTAAACAGTGAGGGGAGTATGCGATGACGTGGCGACGGCGTATTGTATAAAATTGATATGCGCAAGATTCGGGTCGGCAGGCCGCTAGGGAGCGCTTAAGCTAGGAGAGCTTCGGTATCACACAGAGGAACCGGCAATGGATGATTATGCGCGTATCGAAAAGGCGATGGTCTACATGGTCGAGCGGGCGGTATTGCAACCCAGTTTGGAAGAGGTTGCGGCTCATGTGCATTTAAGTGCCTACCATTTTCAGCGCCTGTTCTGCCGCTATGCAGGTATTTCGCCCAAGCGCTTTTTGCAGGCCCTCACCCTGGAGAGGGGTAAGCAGTTATTAAAAGAGCCGCGGGCATTACTGGATGTTGCCCATGAGCTTGGGCTGAGCGGTGGCTCTCGGCTTTATGATCACTTTGTGCAGTTAGAAGCGGTGACGCCTGGAGAGCATAAACGTCAAGGGGAGGGCGTCTGTATCGAGTACGGCGTGCATGCAACGCCCTTGGGCAGCGTGCTGGTAGCGGTGACTCCGCGCGGCGTTTGCCGTATGGGCTTTGTGGATGCTACGAGCGCTGATGAACTGCTGGCGCGGCTTGCCAAGGAGTGGCCGCGAAGCTCGCTCAATCATCGCCCAGCGGCGACGGCGTATGTGGTGGATGCGCTATTGGCAACTTCTAAAACAAAACCTGGTACGTTATCGCTTCACGTGACCGGTACCAATTTCCAAGTCGCAGTATGGCGAGCACTACTCACCATTCCTGAAGGCCAGTTGGCAAGCTATACGCATATTGCTCAAGCGCTGGGCATGCCTAAATCGTCGCGAGCCGTAGGCAATGCGGTGGGTGCTAACCCAATTGCGTTATGGATCCCTTGCCACCGTGTTATCCAGCAAAGCGGGGCGTTAGGCGGCTACCGTTGGGGCGTCGCTAAAAAGCAGATGGTGCAGGCCTGGGAGCTGGCGCACTTAACACCTGAAGTGGAGCCGCTCGGTGCATTTAAATAGTCAACAAGGAGGTTTTAAATGAACATTACCGCGATACAAGCCGATATCACTACGCTTCATGTTGATGCCATTGTTAACGCGGCTAACACCTCATTACTGGGTGGCGGAGGCGTAGATGGCGCCATTCACCGTGCGGCCGGACCGGAACTACTTGATACCTGCCGAACGCTGGGTGGCTGCGCCACTGGCGATGCAAAACTGACCGAAGGCTTTAAACTGCCAGCACGTACTATTATCCATACCGTTGGCCCTGTATGGCACGGCGGAACACGCGGCGAAGCTGAATTATTGGCGTCTTGCTATCAGCGCTGCTTGGCTCTGGCTGAATCGGTAAACGCACGCTTGGTGGCGTTTCCAAGCATAAGCACGGGCGTATACCGTTATCCTATTGAAGAAGCTGCATGGATTGCTGTCTCAACGGTGAGCGAGGCTCTAAGGCAGGGCTCTACCGTTGAGGCGGTTACGTTTTGCTGCTTTTCTGCCGGGGATTTAGCGGTGTATGAAGCGTGTCTTGATCAATCTGGACGTTGAAGCGATTTAATGCCCAAACACTGACCAGCCGGTGCGTTGAGCAAACATTTCAAGTGCTTTCGTGCCCAGCAGACTATTGCCATATTCATCCAGGCCTGGTGACCAGACAGCAATGGCGCCTTGGCCTGGGGCGATTGCCAGGATGCCGCCACCGACGCCACTTTTTCCTGGTAGCCCCACCCGAAAAGCAAACTCACCTGAGGCGTCGTAATGCCCGCACATCATCATCAACGAGTTAATACGCCGAGCTCGTTGAGGGGAGACGACGCGAATGTTGCTGGGCTGGTTAACGCCATCAGACGCCAAAAATAGCCCTGCGTGAGCAAGCTGTTGGCAGCTCATGGCAATGGCGCACTGGTGAAAATAGGTACCCAAGACTTTATCGACATCGTGGCGCAGGCGGCCAAATGCTTTCATAAAGTGGGCAAGCGAGGCGTTGCGGTCACGGTGCGCCATTTCAGAAGCAGCGACAGTATGGTCAAAGCAGATGCTGTCGTCGTCCGCGATATAGCGCACAAAGCTTAGCAGTTCGGCAAGCGTTTCCCTGGGTTCATGACCCATCATGATGGCGTCAACGACCGCTATCGCTCCGGCATTAATAAAGGGATTCCGCGGTTTGCCCCCTTCGTGCTCAAGTTGAACGATAGAGTTAAATGGATCACCCGATGGCTCACGGCCTACATTGGACCAAAGCGCATCACCCATTTTTCCCAGTGCAATCGTCAGCGTAAATACCTTCGAGATACTCTGAATTGAGAAAGGGGTAGTGGCACAACCGGCGGAATAGCGCTCGCCCTTTACGGTGGCAAGAGAAATGGCAAATTGTTGGGGATCCACATGAGCAAGCTCAGGGATATAGTCGGCCACCTTACCACGCTCGGTTTCGGCGGCCATTGCCTTTGCGATCTCATTGAGTAAATCTTGCATTTATAGCCGTTAATTTTGGGTAAAAGAGGGCTGCCAAAATACCCGAAAACGGCGGCAATGTCTGCCAGAAGCCTATCGCTAGTAGGCCAGTGAAGAGCCTTGAGCAGTTAGATGGTTATTCTTCTTTATTGTACGAAATAGTGAAATAAGCAAACAATCGGTAAAGATCCCATTTTTTTAGTTTTACGATGGTAAAAGCATTTGCCGATTTCTTTAATTATTACTCATAAAATTATTTTATTTTAACAAAGGTTTGAAAGGCTAAAGATTTAAAGCGTTTCGCTTGCGGTGCGTTAAGGGGCATCTAGACTTGGCTCTCATGGACGATTTAAAAGGAGAGCGCTAATGGCAAAGGAAACCGTCACCGATTCACTGCCCACGGCATCGTTTAGCGAAACAGTATCGTTCTTGTTTAAGGTCATGGCGCCCAATATTGCCAAGGGCGTCATTATTCGCCGCCCAGGCGTTATGCACGTTGCTGAGCGATGGGCACTGGACAAGCGCTCCATTAAACAAGTACAGGCGTTTAATAATAAATATGGAAAGGGCCCGCTACTTTTTAAAACACCGTTCAAACCCATGGCATTGATATTAGACCCGGATGATGCAACCCGGGTAATAGAGGAAACGCCCGAGCCCTTCGCCACGGCTGAATCAGCAAAAAAGAGCGCACTTGCCCATTTTGAACCGGATGTAGCGTTGATCTCAAAGGGTAAGGCCCGCGAAGAGCGGCGGCGGTTAAATGAAGACGTTTTAGAAAGCGGTTGTCCGATGCACCGTTTTTCTGATCACTTTACCCAAGTGGCTGAGCAGGAGGTAAACGCACTCTTAAAGGCCGTTTATCATCATAATAATAAGCTGGACTGGCCCTTGTTTTTTGATGCCTGGAACCGTGTCGTGCGTCGCGTGGTGTTGGGGGATGCTGCTCGGGATGATTACCCGCTCACCCAAGAACTTATTCAACTGCGTAAGGCTGCTAATTGGGGATTCATGCGTCCCAAGCGCAAGCGGTTACGGCAAAAATTTCATAATCGTTTAGCGCACTATGTCGATCAGTCTGAAACCAATAGCCTGGCGGCGAAGGTGTCCCATTACGCCATCGGGAGCCAGGCAAAACCTGTGGGCCAGATGCCTCAGTGGCTATTTGCGTTTGAGCCTGCCGGTATGGCGACGTTTCGAGCGTTGGCGCTGCTATGCGCCCATCCGGCTCAGGCTGAACGGGCTCAGCGTGAAATTAACCTCTCCCCACCGCCAGACAACCCCTTTTTACAAGCCTGTGTGCTGGAAGCCTTGCGGTTGTGGCCAACAACGCCCCTTATTCTGCGCGAAACAACAGAGCGAACGTGCTGGTCGCAAGGCGAAATGCCTACCAATACCACGCTGCTTATCCATGCGCCCTATTTTCACCGTGATGACCGCACATTGGACATCGCCAACCGCTTTGCGCCCGATATTTGGCTAAACCCTGAGCAACTTAAACACTGGCCACTGCTGCCTTTTAGCGGAGGGCCGGGTATTTGTCCCGGAAGAAATATCGTCCTGCTGGTGACCAGTGCGGTACTGGCCGCGCTGATGAACAACCACACGTTTACGTTAAACCCGCCCGACAGGCTCACAGAAGATGAGCCCATGCCGGCGTTATTAAGCAACTTCCATCTCTGTTTTCAGGTTAAACAATCAGATGCTTTATCACGCCAGGAGGGCTGAGGGCGTGTAAAGCGCTTGTTTGAATCGCTAAGCCTGCTGGGGGTGCCGTCGCAAGGGTGGTCTTCTTTGCCCTTGATGTGCGTTGCATCCTTGTAGAGTGCTCGCTACAGTTCGGCCTTTGCTGGGCTAACTGAACGTATGGAGCATGTCGCATGGCCACCTTAATGATTCAAGGCACCACGTCAGATGCAGGTAAGAGCACCGTGGTCGCCGGGCTATGCCGAGTGCTTAAACGTCGAGGCTTTCGTGTGGCTCCTTTCAAGCCTCAAAACATGGCATTGAACAGTGCCGTAACGGAAGATGGCGGAGAAATCGGCCGCTCTACCGCTCTACAAGCACAGGCCGCTGGCGTGGTACCTCATAGTGATATGAACCCCGTGCTGCTTAAGCCGGAATCGGACCGTGGCGCTCAGATAATTTTGCGCGGTAAGGTGTACGGCCATATGGGGGCGCTGGATTACCACGCCTTTAAGCGGACTGCTCAGGAAAGTGTCATGGCCGCTTGGCATGCATTGCAGCGCCGTTATGATGTCATTATTGCCGAAGGGGCAGGCAGCCCTGCCGAAATTAATCTGCGAAAGGGCGATATCGCGAATATGGGGTTTGCGGAGTCGGCAGATTGCCCCGTATTACTGGTCGGCGATATTGATCGAGGAGGCGTATTTGCCCAGTTGGTAGGCACGCTTGAATTGCTCAGTAAAAGCGAGCAGGCGCGTACCAGGGGATTTATTATCAACCGTTTTCGCGGCGACATTGGCCTGCTGAACCCAGGGCTTGAGTGGTTGACCCAGCGGACAGGTAAACCTGTGTTCGGCACCTTGCCGTATCTGCAGGGATTATTACTGGATGCTGAGGATAGCGTTGGCCTCACCCAAAAAACAGCGCAGGCAGCGCCATTAACTATTGTTGTGCCGGCGCTTCCACGTATCAGTAACCATACCGACTTTGACCCGCTGCGCCTTCATCCTCACGTGGCGTTGCATTTTATTGGACCGGACCAACCGATTCCCGCGGCAGATGTCATCATATTGCCGGGCAGTAAAAGCACTGCCCACGATCTGGCGTGGCTAAAGCGCGAAGGATGGGAGGTGGCCATTAAACGTCACCTTCGCTATGGCGGCAAACTGCTGGGTATTTGCGGCGGTTTTCAAATGTTGGGCGAATGGGTAGAAGACGCAGACGGCCTTGAAGGTCCACCAGCGCGCGTTGCGGGGCTTGGGTTATTGTCGCTTACCACACAGATGGTCTCGGGCAAGCAGTTGCGTAACGTTGTGGGTCAGCTGCTGCCTGAAGGGGCCAGTGTCACCGGTTATGAGATCCATAATGGGGTTAGCGAGGGCGCGGCGCTGGCGAACCCGCTATTTGATTTGGAAAACCGTCACGAAGGGGCTGTTAGTGACGATGGACAAATAATGGGTACCTATCTGCACGGCTTGTTTGACCATCCTGATGCGTGCCAAACGCTCTTGAAGCGCTTTGGGCTGACCGAAGTAGGCCAAGTGGATTACCTGGCCCATCGCGAAAAAGAGCTTGAGCGTTTAGCGGATTCGCTGGAGGCGCATTTGGAAATAGAGGCAATTATTAAGCTTATCCAGCAAGCTTAATGGTCTGATAGCAAGCAGGGCTGGTCGTCTGCCTTGCAGTTGTGTCTTTGCTGATGCTGTCATAAGGATAAATTCTGGCTGGTATGCCGCGTCGGTATCCTCTAACCTTGCGGCGTTAACGTAGCTGATACTGGTCGCAACAGCGTAAAAGAGAGCGTCATGAAGGTAGTTCAGATTAAAGAAGCGGGGCAGCGAGATGCCTGTTTAGCGCAACTGTGCGCTAGCGTTTATGGTCAGCAGGCAGGATTAACCCCGCTGGTGGTGTTTGCCGGTACGCGCAAGGTGCTGTTTACCCAGGAAATAGCCCGTTTGGTGGCGGGTGTTGATGGCGCAGGTAAGCCGTTGTCGCTGGCGCTGTTGGTATTGGATGAGGCGGGCGAAGGCATGACGATTACTCACGCCTGCGAGTTTGAGCAAGGCGCCAAGCAGCGGCTCATCAGCGAATTGGCGCTTAAAGCGCCGCTGCGCGTTGAGGTGGATAATGCGGAGCAGGAGGCGGTTTATCAGGCGAGCGGTATCAAGCGCTGGTTTGATGGCGCTGACAGCAAACGCATTGGCTTAAGCGGCCGCCATCCGGCCAGTAATGCAGGCGAACTGGCCGCGACCGTTGTGTTGGATGAGGCGCTCATTTTACGACGCTTTAAGCACGACCCAAAAGCATTTGAAAGCGCCAAGCAGGACTTTCTAAACGGCTTGAACCAGTTTCCCGCAACGCTCTGAGCATGCTTATCCTGTGAGCTGGCCGAGGCTACTTTTTGGCCAGCTCGCGCATGGCGCTTTCCAGCCCTTCCAGTGTCATGGGGTACATGCGGTCCTCAATAATGTCACGAATCAACTGCGTGGAATACGTGTACTCCCAAGCGCGAGGTGGCATAGGGTTAAGCCATGCCAAGTGGGGAAAGGTCTCGCAGACGCGTTTCAGCCATGCGCCGCCGGGCTCTTCATTAAAATGCTCGACGCTGCCACCTCGGTGAGTAATCTCATAAGGTGACATGGCCGCATCGCCTACGATGACTACCTGATAATCCGCGCCGTAAGTGTGGAGCACGTCCATGGTGGGGATGCGCTCGCTGCCGCGTCTTGAATTATGTCGCCAGACCCCTTCGTATAAACAGTTATGAAAGTAGTAGTGTTCAAGATGCTTGAATTCAGATCGGGCAGCCGAAAACAGCTCCTCACAAACGCGAATGTGGTCATCCATGGAGCCGCCTACATCCAGAAACAGCAGCACCTTAACGGCGTTGTGGCGCTCAGGGCGCATCTGAACGTTTAGTAAGCCCCCATCGCGCGCTGTTTCACGAATAGTACTGTCGACATCGAACTCTTCCACTGCACCCTGGCGGGCGAACTTACGTAGTCGGCGCAGCGCCATTTTGATATTGCGGGTACCCAGCTCCAAAGAGTCGTCATAGTCGCGAAAGCGCCGTTCATCCCATACCTTTGTTGCGCGGCGATGGCGTGAGCCTTCCTGGCCGATACGAATGCCTTCAGGGTTATAGCCATAGGCGCCAAATGGGCTAGTGCCGCCTGTGCCAATCCACTTGTTACCGCCTGCGTGGCGCTCTTTTTGCTCTTCTAGGCGTTTTTTAAAGGTGTCGATCAGCGCTTCCAGGCCGCCTAGCGATTCAATGTTGGCTTTCTCTTCATCAGACAGCTGCTTTTCGAATTCCCGGCGCAGCCAGTCATCGGGAATCAACGCCTCAATGGCGGCGTCCATGTCTTCAAGGCCTTTAAACCAGGCAGCAAACGCACGATCAAAGCGGTCAAAGTGGCGTTCGTCTTTAACCATTACCGTGCGAGTGACTTGGTAAAATGCTTCCATATCGGCAAATACGACGCCACGTTCAACCACCGCGTGCAGGTCCAATAACTCACGCAGCGACACAGGCACGCCCGCACGCTTTAAGGTTTCGAACAGACCAATAAACATGGCTTAACGACCTGTGCCTTTCTGACGGCGTAACATAAACGCCAGGCGTTCAAGCAGCTGGGTATCCTGCTCGTTTTTAACCAGTGCGCCGGCCATGGGCGGCAGTGCCTTGGCTGGGTCGCGGTTGTAGAGCGCTTCCTGGGCAATTTCATCCGCCATTAGCAGCTTAAGCCAATCAACCAGTTCAGAGGTTGAAGGTTTCTTCTTAAGGCCGGGCGCATCACGTAGTTCGAAAAATACGTTCAGCGCTTCGCCGACCAGCCGCGGTGCAATATCCGGAAAGTGCACATCCACTATCGCCTGCAGAGTGGCTCGGTCGGGAAATTCAATGTAATGAAAAAAGCAGCGGCGCAGAAATGCATCGGGTAGCTCTTTTTCATTATTGGACGTGATGATAATAATGGGGCGTTGATCGGCTCGGATCGTTTCACCGGTCTCGTAAACGTGGAACTCCATGCGATCCAGTTCCTGGAGCAAGTCGTTCGGAAACTCGATATCGGCCTTATCTATCTCGTCGATCAAAAGCACGACACGTTCATCGGCCGTAAAGGCTTCCCACAGCTTGCCGGGCTTTATGTAGTTGGCCACGTTCTCCACGCCTTCGACACCTAGCTGAGAATCGCGCAGCCGGCTAACCGCATCGTACTCATAAAGCCCTTGGGCTGCCTTGGTACTGGATTTTATATGCCAGGTAATTAGCTGAGTGCCCAATGACTCGGCCAGCTCTTCCGCGAGCAGGGTTTTACCGGTGCCAGGCTCGCCCTTAATCAGCAACGGCCGTTCAAGAACAATCGCCGCGTTAACCGCTTGCTTTAGTGCATCAGTGGCAATGTAGGAAGAAGTAGAGTCAAACGCCATGAAGAGTGCCTCGACGGGTCGAAAACGTATTCAAACAAGTGTACGTGAGGGTAGGTGTCGGGGCCAACAGCCGATTCCGATGGCGTTAAATAGAAACACCAAGACCCAATGGATACACACAGTACCTTTTTGCACACACGGTACCTTTAGGGGGCAAAACTACCTAAGCACGAACAGGGTTGGTGCACTTTCTTCGCATGAGATATTGAGGTAGGCGAGTTGAGTGCAGGCGCTTTGTGTATATTTTTGTATTTTAATGATTTTTAGGATGTTGGCACGCAGTTGGCTATATCGTAAATAAGAAGCAAATGAACAGCATCACTAGCCACATTGGATGCTCTTCCTTCTTTACTACATCGCCACGGTAATGACCGTTTTGCGATACACCGTGTGAGCTGGCGTGCTCCACTTGGGTCCCCTTCGGGGGGCTTTTTTTTATGTTTGAAGAAAAGAGTTAACATTTTCAACATATAACAAGAATGTCACAAGAAATTTGGAAACACTGTTCGATTGGTATATATTGTATAGGTAAGCCGGTTGGTCGACACCAATCCCAAGCTAAAATGCATAGAGGGTGAACCTAATGAGCAATATGAAATTAATTTCAGCCGCTGTGGTAACTGCTGGCTTAGCACTGGCAAGCCAGGTTGCCTTAGCGTACAACGCTGGCGATGCATTTGTTCGTGGTGGCGTCGCTCAAACCGATACAGGATCAGGCAACGGCAATATCAATGGAGAGTCACTGAACGTTCAAAGCGAGACAGGCTTCACGTTCGGCGCTGGTTATCTATTTACTGATAAAGTGGGTGTTGAGCTTAATAGTTCTGAAAAGTTTGAACATCAGCTCAATGCGGCATCACAAGACCTGGGAAGCATTGACCGCTTACCCGTAAATTTATTAGTAAATTACTACCCCATGGGTGGGCTGGATTCACGTGTTCAGCCGTACGTTGGCGCAGGTCTTAACTACACACGCTTCTCGGGTGGTCCTGACAATATTGACGTACGCAGAAGCTATGGCGCTATCGGCCAAGCCGGTGTGGATTTAGCAGTCACCCAGAACGTGTTACTGAATGGCTACGTAAGCTATGCGGATGTTGATGGCGAGATCAAACGTGATGGCGAGCATATCGGTAAAGTCGATATGGACCCGGTCACCATCGGCGGTGGCGTGACATTCCGTTTCTAAGGCATAAGCCAGCTTCAAAATATCATCTAACACCCGGCCTTGCGCCGGGTGTTTTTGTTACGACTTAACAACAGGTTCTGCTACGGGCCTTATGGGGTCAGATTATCGTAACCATTTTCAGTGACCACTACGTTATCCTCGATACGAATACCACCACAGGACATTAACTGATCCACCAGCGTCCAGTTAATTGGAAGCGATGTGTCGCGCAACGGGTTTAGGAGCATCGGAATAAAGTAGAGTCCTGGCTCAACGGTTACCACCATGCCGGGTTTCAAAATACGCGTTAAGCGCAGGGCGGGATGTTCGCTGGGGGCGGGGGCCGCTGAGCCATCAGGGTGACGTAAACCGGCTACGTCATGCACTTGAAGTCCCAGGGAGTGACCTAAACCGTGTGGGCAGAAGGCGCGAGTGACTCCTTCGCTTACCGCTTGCTCGACGGTGCCTTTAAATATGTCATGGGCAACGAGGACGCTTCCCAGGGCTTGGTGCATTTGCTGGTGTAACTCAACAAAAGAGGCGTCCAGTTCGATGCGACTAATAATGTCATCTTTTAGATGGTGTAGCGCCGTTACCAGCTCTTCAAAAATCGCGGGGGCATCAGGCCCTGCGTGGGTGCGGGTGATATCTGCGCAGTAACCTCTAAAGCGTCGCCCGGCATCTACTAACAAGCTGTAGCGCTGGCTGGGTGGTGTTATATCGTAATGTTGGTAGTGCAGGACGCCTGCATGTCCATTCAAACCAATAATATTCTGGTAGGGAACGTTAGATTCGCGCTGTCGGCTAGCCGCTAGGTAGGTCAGTTGTATATCGAGCTCGCCTGAAGCGCCAATAAAGGCGGCTTGGGCGGCCTCGTGACCTGCCATTGCAAGGTGATTGGCTTCTCGTAGACAGGCAACTTCGTAAGGTGTTTTGAACATGCGAAGTTCATCAAGCGCTCGCACAACCTCATCAGGGGCTGTTTCAGCGTTCAGCGCTTGCTGAATATCGGGCGCCGTGCTTGCTATATCGCCGATGACGGCGCTGCGGCCCTCTAAATGAGGTGCGCGTGCGTGGGCACACTGATGTACATCAATGACGGATAGCCAAGGCTCATCGGGTAGCTGAGTAGGCTGATGCCAAAAATCAGCGGGCGCATGCAGATAAAACTGCGGTTTTTTACCAGGCTCAATGACTAGCCAGCTGTGCTGAATGTCCGCAAGGCCTACCCAGTGCATAAAATGGCCATAGGTTTGGAAAGAGGCGGCATGATCGTCAGCAAAATGATGGCTGGCGTGGCCGCTATAAATCACCAGACTGTCAAAGCCGTACTTTGTTAACACCTGCTCATAGGCATGCTGTAAATGAACGATATGATCAAGCTGCAGGTTAAAAAGCGTTGTTGACATGAAAATCTATCCTGTTAACTACGTGACGGGGCGAGTTCGCTCCAGAGTTTGTCTAGTTCTGCATGGTGCTGATGCTGATGGCGGTATAAGCGCAGCTCCATGGGCACATCCCAGCGGCTATCGCCTGCTCTGACAAGGGTGCCTTGGGCGAGCTCATGTGAAACGTTGCGCTCTGGCAGCCAGCTCATGCCATATCCCAGCAGTACCAGCTCTTTTATACCTGCCGCGTACAGATTTTCACTTTGTGCCACCAGGTGGGTGCTTTGAGGTAATCTGGCCAGGTGTGCCTTTATTGCAGAGCCCAGCAGGCCTCGCTTGGGGTAGGCAAGCCAAGGCGAGGGCTGCTGGCGTGTGCCCGGTAAAACGGTACAAGGCTCGCCTTGAGGGGCAAGGCCTGTCACGGGAATTAGCCGCTCATGGCCGATCACCCGATAGGTACAAGCGCTTGTATCGATATCCAGATCGCAACGCCCGGCAGGCCAGTAACAGATAGCCAGGTCGCACTCTGCGCGCATTAACGCTTGAAAATAGTCGTGAGCAATCCACCCGGTTGCGCGCAGGTAGGGCTGTACATGGTCCTGCCAGCCGGTAGACGCTAGCCATTCAGGCAGGAAATTCCCCAGCAGGCTTTGCGGGGCGGCTACCATAATGCGCCGCTGTTGACCGGCATTAATCTCGCGCAATCGGTCACGCGTTAAACGAACGCGCTCCGTTACCTGTTCGCATAAGGTGAGGAACTCCTCTCCGGCGGGGGTTAACGAAAGCGGTAGCGTTTGGCGATTAATGAGCGTAATGCCCATCTCTTCTTCCAACAGTTTAATCCGTCTAGAGAAGGTCGGCTGGGTTACGTTTTGGTCATCAGCGGCACGTGAAAAGTGCCGAGTCCTGGCCAGGGCAATAAAGTCTTCTAGCCAGCGAATTTCCATGCTTTACCTCGCAGTGAGATGGCGTGACTGGCCAGTAAATGCCTACGCTTCATAGGCGGCCTTCCTCAACAGCGTGGCAGGCTACACGCGTGCCGTCATCCTGCATTTTTAATTGCGGGATTTCTTGAATGCAGCGCGCATTGGCATACGGGCAGCGACCATGAAAAACACAGCCGCTCGGTAAGTTAACCGGCGTTGGCACCTCACCTTTAAGGCGAATATGTTGTGGCCGGTCATCTTCAAGGCGCGGAATAGATGAAAGGAGTGCTTGGGTGTAGGGGTGGCGGGGCTTGGCGAACAGAGTCGAGGTCGTGGCTATTTCGCACACGGTGCCCAGATACATCACGGCAACCCGCGTACCAAAATGCTCCACTACCGCAAGGTCATGGGTGATAAACAGGTAGGTCAAATTGCGCGCGTGCTGGGCTTCCATCAACAGGTTCAGCACCTGTGCCTGAATAGAGACATCCAGCGCTGAAATGGGCTCATCAGCAACAATAAACTCAGGGTCCACTGCCAGCGCTCGCGCAATGGCAATACGTTGACGCTGGCCGCCGGAGAATTCATGACCAAAACGCTTGCCCCAGTCTGGGTCAATGCCCACCGAGCTCATTACTTCTTCGACCTTATCGGCAATCTGCTGACGGTTCCATGCGGGGTGGTGCAAGCGCAGTGGCTCTTCCAGTGTTTGCTGGATGGTCATCCGCGGATTAAGCGACGCGTAAGGGTTTTGGAAGATCATCTGCATGCGCTTGCGATACGGCAGCAAATGGCGCGAGCTTAAATGGTCAATGCGCTGACCATCATAGTGAATCTCGCCTACAGATGGCGTAATGAGCCCCATGACTGTACGGGCAACGGTCGATTTACCGCAGCCGGATTCGCCAACGACGCAGAGTGCCTCGCCACGCATTATCTCCAGGTTTACGCCATTAATAGCGTGTACGTGTTCCTGGTGACGAACGAGCTTGCCGCCTTTAAATCGCAACTGGTCAAGAAAATCGCCTGATAGCGAAAACCGCTTTTTGAGATCGCGGATTTGCAGAAGTACTTGGGCTTCTTCGACGTTTTCAGCGGGGATGTGATGCTCTGCCATCGCACTTGCCTGCGTACTCATTGGCTTTCCTCCTTTAAACGACGATCTTCCAGCAGTTCAGCCACCATATGGCAAGCTACCTGGCAGTTGCCCGCTTGTACAAATCCGGGCACTTGCTCAATACAAGCGGGGCGGGTTTGTCCATCGGCGCGCTTAATAAAGTCGCAGCGCGGGTGAAAGGCGCAGCCGCTGGGGAGATTGGAAAGCGAAGGCATACTGCCACGGATCTGATTCAGTCTTTCACCGGGCGTTGCCATCTGGGGCAGGGCATTAATCAGCCCTTGGGTGTAAGGATGCTGCGGGTCATTAATGATCTCACGCGTTGGCCCTTGTTCAATCACGCGGCCGGCATACATGACCAGCATGCGTTGAGTGACCTGACTCACGACGCCAAGGTCGTGAGTAATCAAAATAAGCCCGACATTGTGCTGTTCGCAGAGATCCAGCAATAGCGCCATGATTTCTGCCTGAATGGTGACATCCAGCGCCGTTGTAGGCTCATCGGCAATAATGATGTCCGGGTCAAGCAGCAACGCAATGGCAATAATAATGCGCTGCCGCATGCCGCCGGAAAGTTCATGAGGGTATTGTTCCAGACGCTTTTCCGGTGAGGGAATTTGCACCTGGCGTAATTTATCCAGTGCAATGGCGCGGGCCTCTTTAGAGGAAATTCGTCGGTGAGCTTTTAGACACTCCACCATTTGAGCGCCAATCGATAACACCGGGTTCAGCGTCATCATTGGATCCTGGAAGATCATTGAGATTCGGTTGCCACGTATTTTACGCAGCCCGCGCTCCGACATGGTATTCAGCGTTTGTCCTTCAAACGTAATACTGCCACCGGCAATAAATCCGGGCTTGGCAATCAGATTAAGCAGCGAAAACGCCGCAACCGATTTGCCAGCACCAGACTCGCCTACAATGCCTAAACGCTCACCGCGCTCTAGCGTAAAGCTAACATCACGCAGTGCACGTACTTCGCCCTGGCGCAGGCCAAACCGTACATCCAGTTGGGAAACTTCAAGTAATGCCATGGTGCCCTCAGCCTTTATAGAGTCGTGGGTTCATGACATCGCGCAGCCAGTCGCCCAATAGATTGATAGACAGCACCAGCACTACCAGTACCGCACCGGGAATTAGCGTGATCCACCAGGAGCCTGATTGAATGTAGTCAAAGCCTGCCTTGATTAACGAACCAAGCGATGGACGGGTCTCGGGCATTCCCAGGCCCAAAAACGACAGCGCCGCTTCAGAAATAATGGCGTTGGCAATTTGCACGGTAGAAATAACGAAAATAGGCGATAACGTATTAGGCAACACATGGCGGAACATGATCCGTTTGCTGCGCAGTCCCATTACTCGTGCAGCGTCTACGTACTCCTTGTTTTTCTCGGCAAGTACGGAAGCGCGCACGGTACGGGCGTATTGTGGCCACTCGGCCAAGCCAATAATCAGTACCAGCATCAGTACTGCGTATTGACTATAAAAAGAGCTACCCAAGGTGGCCTTCACCACAGCGCCGACCACGATAGCCACCATCAAGGTGGAAAATGACAGCTGAATATCCGCCAGGCGCATAAAAAAGGCATCCACACGGCCGCCCAAATAGCCTGCCATTAGGCCAAACGTTACGCCTAAAAGTGCCTGCAAGATCACCGCACCAAAGCCGATCAAAAGCGATACTCGCGTACCGTACAAAATAATCGACCAAAGGTCTCGGCCCTGGGCATCGGTGCCCAGTGAGTAGCGTTCATCCGCTCCGTCGACCCAGAACGGTGGCAATTCGGAGGCCATAATATCGATCTGACGCAAATCGTAGGGATCGGTAGGTGCAATAAGAGGCGCGGCAAAGGCAGCCACTACCAGGCAGATAAATACCGCCAGGCAGAGCTGTGCCGTGCGGTCACTCTTGAAGCTGTACCATAAATAGGAGTCGCGAAAGCGTTGGAAATGGCTGGGCGATTTGCTCTTGGGCACGCTCTTTGTTGTCATCGTCATGCGGGTTTACCCGTCAGTTTTACGGTGGGGTTCACAAAGCTGTAAATCAAATCCACGATGGTGTTGGTCACCACGAAAATGACACCGACAATCATTAGATAGGCCACGATTAGCGGGATATCAGCCCGGTTGATCGCATCCAAAAACATCAGGCCCATGCCCGGCCACTGGAACACGGTTTCGGTCAGAATGGTGTAAGCCACCATCGTGCCGATTTGAACACCGCCTACGGTGATCACCGGTAGCATGGTGTTTTTAAGCGCGTGGACAAAATAGACGCGGCGCATTGAAATGCCCTTGGCGCGGGCATACTTGACGTATTCAGACTGCAGTACTTCCATCATTTCAGCGCGGATCAAGCGAATAAACAGCGGCAGCATGATAGAGGCGAGTGAAATGGCGGGCAGCACCAGGTGTTGCAGGCCGCTCCAGGTGGCCAGGTTGGTATCCCAATAGCCAAACACGTGCACCAGGTCATAACCGCGCCCAAACGAGGGCATATTACCTTGAGTGGATAGCGCACTGTTTAACCAGGCCCCCCACGCGGTCCCTTCGGGAAAAATTGAGACGGTAATGCCGATAGCAAAAATTTGAATTAATACAATCGCGGTTAAGAACACCGGAATCGAAATACCGATAATCGATGCCCCCATAAAAAAACGCGAGATAATCGAGCGCGGTTTGATAGCGCTGTACACCCCGATAGGTGCCGAAAAAACCACGATAATTAAGGTGGCCGCAAAGACGAGCTCAAGCGTTGCTGGCAGGTGGCGTGCAATAACGCTGAGTGCCGGCTCGCGGTAGAAGTAGGAGTTGCCAAAATCGCCTTGTACGGCATTTTTGGCAAAGCGCACATACTGCACCATGAAAGAATCATTAAGCCCCAAGCGCTCGCGCAGGGCCTCTCGTTCACTTTCGGGGACCGATTGTCCAACCATCTGCTGTATCGGGTCACCCAGGTTATCCTGGATGGCGAAGGCCAGCACGCTGATGATGAACATCACCAATACCGCGTGCATCAGCCGCTTGATTAAAAAGGCAATCATGGCGTACGCCACCTATGTAATAGTGTTTAGCAAAGGAAGTAGAGGTCAGTGCCGTTAAACATTTCGCAATGGGTTTTGACACAACAAGCGCTTCGCCCTCCAGTTGGCTGGAGAGCGAAGCATCCGTGCAGGCAATTTACAAACCGTTAGTCAAACTTAGCGGTTAATAACGAGATCGCCCAAGTAGGGGAAGTCGATGGCGTTAACGACAGGTTCAATCTCAACGCCTTCGGCAGCGGCATACGCAAGGTTCTGCCAATGCAGCGTAATAAAACCAACATCTTCATACAGCATGGCTTCTGCTTCACGCAGCATTTCATTGCGCCGCTCAAGATCGGTTACGCTGTCGGCTTCAGTGACCAGCGCGTCGATCTCTTCATTGCAGTAATTGCCATAGTTGTATTGGCCCGCACCGCTCTCTTCATCAATACAGAAGGTGAGGTACTGGAAGAAGTTGGCAGTATCTTCAGTATCCGAATGCCAGCCAAGCATGGCGATATCCGATTGACGGGTATCATACTCTGGCCAGTACTGGGCAAGCGGCATGGTGCGCAGGTTAACGTTGATATTGATACGCGATAGCATGTTCGCTACCGCTTGGGCAATTTGTGCGTCGTTGACGTAGCGATTGTTGGGCGCAATCATGTCAACGCTAAAGCCGTCTTCATAACCCGCTTCCGCCATTAGCTCTTGAGCGCGGGTCAGGTCATAGCGTGGTACCAGATCCGGGTTGTGACCGGAGTAGCCTTCCGGTGAAAACTGCCCAGCAGGCGTCGCAAAGCCACGCATTAAGCGATCAGCGATGCCTTCCTGGTTGATGGCAAGATCAACGGCTTGACGAACGCGCACGTCTTTGAAGGCTTCAACTTGTTCTTCGTTAAGCTGGAAGCCGATAATACGCGTGCCCGGTACTTCGAAAAGCTCAACGTCACTTGCTTCACGAACGCGCTCCAGATCATTCGGCGGCACAGCGTCAATAAAATCGACGCCGCCTGAGAGCAAGGCTGCTACGCGCGCGGCGTTTTCCGCAATCGGCGTGAGTACAATGCTTGAGACATTGCCTTCGCTTTCAGTATCCCAATAATCTTCAAAGCGTTCAAAATCGACACGTACGCCTTGGCGACGGTCAGTAAGAACGAAGGGGCCGGTACCGGAAACATTGCGTGAAGCAAACGAGTTGCCTGCTTTTACGATCTCCGCTTTATCGACGCCATTTTCGGTTTCACCAGTATAGAACTGGCTATCCATGGGAAAAATGTAGGTCGCCAGGTTGAGCAACAGCGGATAGGGGGTCGTCGTCGTGATTTCCACCGTGTAGTCATCAACCGCTTCGGCGGTAGCAATGGGCTCAAAAATGGCGCGGTAGTCAGGGCTCTCTTTTAAGCGCTCAATCGTCCATACCACGTCTTCAGCCGTCAGCTCGTTACCCGAATGAAACTTGACGCCTTCACGAAGCGTCATGCGCATATGCGTATCGTCTGTTTGTACCCATTCAGTTGCCAAGCGGGGCTCAAACTGAAAGTCCTTGGTCCAGCGGACGAGAGGATCAAACGCCAAGTGGGAGAAACGCAGCATACCGCCGGAAAGTTGTTCGTGAATATCAAGCGTTTCCGGATCGGCGGAGTAGCCAATGCGCAACGTTTCAGCGTTTGCTGTCAAAGGGAGCACTGCGCTACCCGCAACAGTTGCACCGACAATAGTGGCCAGTATCTTTTTTTTGAGCGCCATAATCGTTCCCGTCTTATTGATAATTTTATTGTTCACATTACCGTCTAAACGCTATTGGCGAGACAGCAAAGCAGACACGGTCAGCTTGTAAGCTATCCTATTAACATAGAGAGTGTTGAATGCGTCATACAATCGAAATAGTGATAGACCCTATTCAACTATTGAATGATTGGGCTTGTAGCAGTGAATACTGGAGTGCAAGCTAGTCTAAAGTCGTAGATGAAAAATAAACGGGCGTTTGGTATCAGCCCACGAAAGCCATTAGTGACCCGCTGGAAGGCAGGCTGAAAATGATGAAATGGAATCAATGGATCATTCTGGTGTTAATCGGTTGGCTTCCATTAACCGCACAGTCTGACACTATTGACGGCATGCTGGACGGCGAGCCGCGGGAGTGGTTTGTGCTGAGCCAGGGCCGTGACTCCAATGCTTCTTTTGTAGAGGTTGGCGATCAACGCCAAATCACTATCACAGGGTTTGTCGAGCCTGATCAAAGGGACGCCTACGAAGGGTTGTCTATTAGCCTGGCGGTTGAAGACAACCAGCTTATCGATGCCCAAGTGGTACAACTGATCGGTAGCACCACCGTACCGCCGCTTTACACCTCTGAAGGAGGCAGTGTTACCGTCACGTTGACGCAGCTTGAGCAGCAAGGCAGCCACATTCATATTGCTGGACGTGTCGAAGGCGTATTGGCGTTGCAAACTGCACTGGACGACGCGCCCAGCCGGGCTGAGGGAATCGACATCGATGTGCAGTTTGACGTTAATGCCTATCGAGCACGGTTCTAACAAGCACGGTTTTAAGCTCCAAATTGCTGATGCAGCCATGCATTAATATCATCAGACTCATACAGCCACTCTTCGCGACCATCTTCGTGGTGAATCTTTAAGCAAGGCACTTTGGTTTTGCCGCCGCCTTCAAGGAGGTCCTGCTTATGTGCGGGGTCATGCTGAACATCGCGCAGCTCAATGGTTAGTCCTAAGCGGGCAATTTCTTTACGCACCTTAATGCAGAAAGGGCAGGTACGGAATTGATAAAGGGCTAGGCGTTGGCAAGCCTGGTCGACGCGCGCTTGATCGGCGGGGGCACGCTCAATCGCGTTAGGCGTTGAGAGTTTTTCACTGATAAGCATGACCGGTGCCAGCACCAAACGAACACCACGGAAAAAATAGCGAATTAATACACGCATAATAAACTCCATCGCTAACCCTGGGGCATGGGTCAGCGTTCTTAGAAAAAGTACGTCATTGGAAACAGCGATGCTACGCGCCAACAGGTGGGCTTTAAACAAGCGTGCGCGCATCCTGCAATAATCGAACGCATTTGTCACTTGGCGACGCTCGCTATACGTATATTGGGGCATTTTCTAACCCCCAGGTGTGCTTAAATCCTTGCTTCTGGGTGAGTAAACAAGCCGAGCATGCTAGTCTTTTCAGCTATTTTAAGCTGTGTTTATTACGTTGTTCAGGGACAGAAACCATGCATCTCCATATTATCGGTATCTGCGGCACCTTTATGGGTAGTCTTGCGCTGCTCGCGCGCGAGCAGGGCCATCAGGTTAGCGGGTCAGATGCAAACGTCTATCCTCCGATGAGTACTCAGCTTGCTGAAGCAGGCATTACGTTAATGGAAGGTTATCGAGCAGAGCACCTTGGTGCTTCGATTGACCTGGTGGTAGTGGGGAATGCGCTGTCACGCGGAAATCCTGAAGTAGAGGCGCTACTTAACAGCGGTTTGCCGTATACCTCAGGAGCGCAGTGGCTTGCTGAGCATGTGTTACCAGGGCGGCGGGTAATTGCTATCGCCGGTACCCATGGTAAAACCACCACCGCCAGTTTGCTGGCCTGGCTATTGGAGAGCGCGGGCCAAGTACCGGGCTTTTTAATTGGCGGTGTGCCGCGTAACTTTGGTGTTTCCGCGCGGCTGGGGGATCCTCAGGGGCCTTTTATTGTTGAAGCAGATGAGTACGATACGGCCTTTTTTGATAAACGCTCCAAGTTTGTACACTATCGCCCCGATATTGCTGTGCTCAATAATCTTGAGTTTGATCATGCGGATATCTTTCCGGATTTAGCTGCTATTGAACGCCAGTTCCATCACCTTGCGCGCACCGTACCCAGCCAAGGGCGCCTGCTAGTAGCCGATGAACAGCCAGCGCTAGAGCGCGTCATAGCGATGGGAGCCTGGACACCCATTAAGCACTTTGGTGAGCAGTCCCAAAGTGCGTGGCAGCTCTGCCTTGAGCGCCCTGATGCCAGCCGTTTTCAGGTGATTCACCGCACAGACCAGGGCGAAGAGGATAGCGTCGTCGAGTGGTCGTTAAGTGGCGTTCACAACGCGCGAAATGCCTTGGCAGCGTTGGCGGCTGCCCACGAGTGCGGAGTTGATTTAGCCCGGGCATGCGCAGCACTAGCGCGTTTCGAAACGCCACGACGGCGCCAGGAAGTGCGTGGAGAAGTGGGGGGCGTTCAAGTCATTGACGACTTTGCCCATCACCCCACGGCGATTGCGGCGACCTTGCAAGGCTTGCGTGCCACAACGACCAAAGGGCGCTTGCTGGCGGTCATTGAGCCACGTTCCAATACCATGCGGTTAGGTGCGCTACGCGATCGACTCAACGACAGCATCGCTGGTGCGGACCAGGTGTATTGGTATCAACCTGCCGGTATTGATTGGTCGATGGAGGCGCTGGTAGCTGAGCAAGGTGCTAAAGCTCATCTTTATCAGCAGATTGAAACACTGGTAGAGGCGGTTGTTCGCCATGCCGAACCGCTGGATCGGATTGTGGTGATGTCCAACGGTGGCTTTGATGGCGTACATGAACGTCTACTAAATGCCTTAACGGCCAAGGAATTGAACGCGTGAGTACAGATTCCCTGTTCAAAAAGCCGATCACCGTGGCATTAACGGGCGCTTCTGGGGCGCAGTATGGCCTGCGGCTGATAGACGTATTGGTAGAGGCAGGCCATGAAGTGTGGGTCATGATCTCCAAAGCGTCACACATGGTGATTGCCACGGAAACCGACATTAGCCTGCCTGCTCAGCCAGAACGGCTGGCTGCTGCATTGAGAGAGCGTAGCGGCGCCGCGGCTGGCCAAATCCGCTGCTTTGGGCGAGAGGACTGGATGGCGCCTGTTGCCTCCGGGTCTGGAGCGGCCTCGGCTATGGTGGTATGCCCATGCTCGACGGGAACGCTCTCGGCTATTGCCACTGGGGCAAGTAACAACCTGATTGAGCGGGCGGCCGATGTCGCGATTAAAGAGCGCCGAACGCTAGTGCTGGTGCCCCGGGAGAGCCCATTTTCGCCTATCCATTTGGAACACATGCTGGGGCTAAGCCGCATGGGGGTTGTTATTTTACCTGCCGCCCCGGGGTTTTATCACCGCCCGCAATCCATTGATGACCTCATTGATTTTATTGTGGCACGCATTCTTAATCAGTTGGGCATTCAGCATACCTTGATGCCTCGCTGGGGCGAGGATGAAGCCGATAACATGTCTAAGGATAAGCAATGAACTGGGCCACGCTCTCTATATTTGTACCCACGTTTTTATTTGTGTCACTCACGCCGGGTATGTGCATGACGCTTGCCATGGTGCTGGGCATGACCCAAGGCGTGAAACGTACGCTGTGGATGATGATGGGAGAGCTGGTGGGCGTAGGGCTGGTCGCCGCAGCAGCAGGCGCTGGGGTAGCCGCCTTAATGCTCCGTCAGCCTGAACTCTTCACGGTGTTCAAGTGGGTGGGCGGCGCTTATTTGGCCTATTTGGGCATTATGATGTGGCGCTCTCGTGGGCGTATGGCGATACCCAGTGAACTAAATGCGGGGCCTGCCGCCGGGCGGCTAACACTTGCCATGCAAGGGTTTGTGACCGCTGTGGCTAATCCGAAGGGGTGGGCATTTTTTATGGTACTGCTGCCCCCCTTTTTGGATAGCAGCCGCCCGCTGGGTAGCCAGCTGGTTCTGCTGATTGTGGTTATTTTGTTGATCGAGTTTGCCAGCCTGTTGGTGTATGCCGTCGGCGGTAAAACGCTGCGTAAAACGCTGGGAAAAAGCGGCAATGTTCGTTTACTTAACCGCATTGCCGGCACGTTAATGATGGGCGTTGGATTATGGCTGGCGCTAGGCTAGGCCGCTTAAACCGGTGGGAAGAAAATCACGCGAAGGCTGATTAACACCAGCGAGGCCGACCCCAATAGCAGCCAAGGGCAGGGCGTTAATGGCTTTCGAGGATAGCGCTGCCAGCTTAAACGAACCAGCGCACAGATCATCAGCCCAAGCAGAGCGCCGCCGACCAGGTCACTAAACCAGTGCACGCCAATAACGAGCCGTGACAGTGCCATTGGCACCGCCAAAGCAATCGCCACCCAATAGATCCAGATACGTTTTTGGAGAGGTAGCTCTGAGGCAATAAACGCGGCGGCCAGGCCCAATACGACAACCGAGGTTGACGTATGGGCACTCGGATAAGAGAGCGAGCCGGTCAGGTAATCGGGGGTGTCAGGTCGAGCACGCCCGAAAATGGCTTTACCCAGTGTGTTAAGAAGCGCTACGCCTCCCACCGCCGCTCCCCAATGCAGCAAGGCATCCCATCTTCTATAAAAGATCATCCATAGTGCCCACGGCAGCAACAGGACAGCAATGCCCAACTTGTCGCCAATTTTGGCAAATACGGCACCAATAGCGATAAGGGTGTCACTTTGAAGCCAGCTAAAGAGCCGTTGGATATAGAGGTCGAGCGTCAATGGACCATTGTGATGCACAACCAGCAGTGTCCAACCCGAAAGGCAGGTTAAGGCAATAATAAATAGCAGCAGCGAAGCGAGAGGAACTTCGCCAGATTGGCTCATGACAAGCCAGGGGCGGCGCATAAACGGAATACGACGTGCTAAACGGGCGGTAGCAAGGTAGAGGCGTCCATGACGGCCCACCTGTGCTCGCCCCCAGGAGAACACTACCGCGAGTACCACCACGCTGGCGGCTATTATGAGCAACGCTGTTTCAATGCCCGGGGGTAAATCAAGGTGTTCTTGCCATGTTCGTCCGAGCAAATAGCCTGGCAGTACATAGGCAGGTGCCCACAGTGCGGCAGATGTGATATTTGCCCATAAAAAATTACGGGGTGGCATCCGCATCATGCCCGCTATGAGCGGAATGACGGGTCTTACCGGGCCAACAAATCGGCCAATAAAGACCGAGTAAAGACCATAACGATCAAAAAAGCGGGAGCCTCTGCCTAGCCATTCCGGATGTAGGGAAAGTGGCCAGCGTTGAGTGATTTGTGCATGGTGGCGATAACCAAGCCTGAAACTAATGCCGTCGCCGATCACCGCGCCTAAAAAGGCGGCCATTACTAACCACACTATCCCGATAGACTCATGCCCCGCCAGGGAGGCCACTGCCGTAATCAGCACCACGCCGGGCACCAACAGGCCCACTAATGCTAACGATTCTGCAAGCGAAATGAGCAGCATCAGCAGAAGAAGCATGAAAGGAGAGAGCGAGAGCTGTTGAAAGGTTTCGACTAAAGACACGAGGGACTCCTTGAAGGGCGATACGCTGTCATCCGTTTGCCAGCGCATGAGCACGGGCGTGCAGGCGTTGTATATAGCGCTCGAAGCTCTCTTTATGAGGCAAACAAGCTGCAATGCGGGCTTCAAGATGACCGGTTTCAACCAATACACACTGGGAAAGTGCATGCTGTAGCCGCTCACGAACCAGCAGCGCACCGCTTTCACTGGTGTCGGGCAGCACCAGCCAGAAGGTGGCCTCGCCAGCGCGCCCCAGTATGTCATGATCACGGCAGCGACCTATCACTTCGCTACACAGTGTATCAAGTAGCGCGATTTTAGCTCGAGAGCCGAACTGCTCTTCGGCCATATCCAGCTGTGGCAGGTGAATGACCAGTACCGCTAAGCGCTTGTTAAGCATGGCAGCACGCTGAAATTCGTTGTTTAAGCGCTCCTTTAGCGTTTCGTAGTTGTAGGCGCGACAGTGACAATCATAGGGGTCGGTGGCCTGTAGTAATGCGCGGCGGCGAGCATGCTCCCATCGAGGGAGGGCCAGCAGTAAAAGCAAAATAACATAGCCGAGATAGAAGGGTGGCTCAGGTGTCGGGTGAGAGATAAACAACCAGACAAGGGGGCCAAGCACCCCCGTCAGCACCAAGGCAAGCCAAAGGGGTAAGAGTATAAAAGCAGAGGTGATGGGTAGGCCAAGCCAGATGGCTGATGCGTTAGAGATAGAAAGCGTACTTAATACCGTGAGGTAGGTGCTGCCTACCAGCAGTATTTGAGATATGTATCCCTTTAATCCCTGCCCTAAATGCATCAGTAGGGCCGCTAATAGGGCCAGGGTAACAAACGCGGGTACCCATAAGCTCCGGTAGCTGCCCATTTTATAAAGCCATAACGCGTACCCCATCATTACTACCAGGCTGGTACTGTAAGTGATGATCATTAGCCGCTTGGAGAATGGATAGCTGTTCATGAGGAACCCAGCGTTGTGGGGGTATTGCAGAGGTGTTCAAGCGTTAAGGTTGAGGGCTCAATATCCATTAGCGGCTCATGATGGCTCACCACATTTTCAGGAAGTGCTGCCTGGAGCTGCGTGCGACGGCGTGTGGCTTCTTGTGGCGAGCGAGAAAGCATCAAGGCGGCAAGCGTTGTGCTATTCAGACGATAGGTGTTCTCAAAGGAGTAGGTTAGCTCACAAAGCTTTTTTGCGGTGGGCCAAAGCTGGCGCCGCTTAACCTGCAATATAAATAGCTCTGCGTAGATAGCCTCGCGCTCAGAACGGGTTTGCTCACGAGGAAGATCGCGCAGCAACTGTTCGCCAGCCCAAAGATTAACCTTTGGGATAAGCCGCAAACGCTGGCCGATAGCCCCATTCATATCAACCAATTGGCGTGCGCTAGAAACCGCCAGTAAGCACAGTATGCCCAATAACAGCACTATTAGCCCCCCGGCTGGAAAGGACAATTGTGGCGCTATTAAGGCGCCGCTAAGTAGTGCGGCCATGGCATTAAGTACAAGAATCCAGCGCGCCTGGGGTAGCATGAATATGGCCGCCCACGCCCAGATCAACATATCATGCTGTTCTGGTGCGCTGGCAATTAATCCCAGCAGTAATAAGCCCGGCAGCACTTGCCAGGGTAGCCCTCTGGAATGACGATGACTAAAGTCCAGAAGCAGAGCTGTAATGCAAAGCCAACTGACGGAGAGCCAAAGCAGCAGGATGGCCATGGGCTGTGCGCCCAATGTCCAGAACGCTAGTGCAGCCGCTGCGGCGAGTAAATTGGCTCTAAGCAAGTGAATTTTGTATTTGCTTTGCATGGTGGCTTACTATTCACCTTCACGAACTCCATGTACGTTCCCCGTCGTCTAATCAGCGGTGACAGGACCAAGTGTGAAACTTAAAATGCTCATTATAACGTTTAAGTAGCGTAATATATTGCCTACTACTGGACACAATTACGACGCGCCTGACCAGATAAAATGATGGCGGCGTGCATGATGATAAAGGGAGACAGCATGAGCGTTTCAACGCCCTTACAAGATGAGGCTCAACAGCAACTCACCGCCGGTGATGTTCCCGCATACATGCAGGCGCTTGGAAAGGCAGCGCGTTCAGCCGCAAGCGAGCTACGTCGTGCCGATACCGGCATCAAAAATCGTGCCCTTGAGTCAATAGCGCAGCAGCTGATGACGGCTCGCGCGCGTATTTTAGACGCCAACGCTCAGGATATGCAGCGCGGTAAGGAAAATGGTCTGGATAGTGCGTTACTTGACCGCTTGGCGCTTGATGACGCCCGTTTTGATGCGATGATTGAAGGGCTGCGTCAAGTGGCCGCCTTGCCTGACCCGGTGGGTGAGATAGACGATATGAGTTACCGTCCCAGCGGCATCCAGGTAGGCAAAATGCGCGTGCCTTTGGGGGTCATTGGCATCATTTACGAATCACGCCCCAATGTAACGCTTGAAGCGGCCAGTTTGTGCTTAAAATCGGGCAATGCCTGCATTTTACGCGGCGGGTCAGAGGCGAGCGCGTCCAATCAAACCATTGGCGAATGCATTACGCAAGGACTGGTGGATGTGGGACTGCCTGCTAACTGCGTTCAGGTGGTGGCGACGACCGACCGTGCCGCCGTCGGCGCATTGATCAGCATGCCAGATTACGTGGATGTCATTATCCCGCGTGGTGGGAAATCGCTCATTGAGCGAATCTCGCGTGACGCTAAAGTGCCCGTTATCAAGCACCTTGATGGTGTTTGTCACGTCTATATTGATACCACGGCTGATCCAGCTAAAGCCTTGGCTATCGCGGTCAATGCTAAAACGCATCGTTACGGCACCTGCAATACCATGGAAACACTTCTGGTTGATGCGCCGGTGGCTGATTTGCTGCTGCCAGAGCTGGCGCGGGCTTACGCAGGACATGAGGTTGAGCTACGAGGCTGTGAACGCACTCAAGCGCTGCTTCCTCAGGCCTTGGCGGCATCCGAGGAAGATTGGTACGCCGAATATCTTGCACCGGTACTAGCGATCAAAATAGTGGATGGCGTGGAAGAGGCGATTGCGCATATTGAGCGCTATGGCTCGCACCATACCGACGCTATTGTGACCCAGGACTACTCTCTGGCGCGCCGTTTTATGGCCGAGGTGGACTCAAGCTCTGTGATTGTTAATGCCTCAACCCGCTTTGCCGATGGGTTCGAGTATGGATTAGGTGCTGAAATTGGCATTTCGACCGATAAGCTGCATGCGCGAGGGCCGGTGGGTTTGGAAGGCCTTACCACGCGTAAATACGTTGTATTCGGCGATGGCCAGGTTCGCCAATAAGGCGTGTACGATATGAGTTTTGCAGCGCTATGAGTGGTAGGTCGATATGAATTCAGTACCCATAAAAGCAGGCATGCTGGGAGGGACATTTGACCCTATTCACCATGGCCATTTACGCAGTGCTTTGGAAGTGCGAGAAGCATTGGGCCTTGACCAGTTGCATATGATACCGGCGCCAAAGCCGCCTTTACGTGGTGCACCACAAGTGTCGGCAGAGCAACGAATGGCGTTGTTACAAGCCGGGATTGGCACTACGCCTGGGCTTTACGCGGATAACCGTGAGCTGCGCCGCGAAGGGCCATCCTACAGCGTTGATACGCTTGCTGAACTGAGGGCTGAATATGGTGAACAGGCACGTTTAGTAATGGTGATTGGCTTTGATGCCTTTTTACGCCTTCCTCAGTGGCAGCAGGTTGACACGTTGTTTTCCCTCGCTCACTTGGTAGTGATGGCTAGGCCTGGCTATCAAACACCCTGGTCTGATGAATTAAGGGAACTGGTAGGGCAACGTGAAGTCGAAGGCGTGGACTCGCTGATGCAGCGCCCCTGCGGTGGCGTTTTACTGCTGTCGTTCCCTTCGATGATGGCAATTTCAGCGACCTATATTCGTCAGCGGCTGCGTGAGGGAAAAAGCGTTCGGTATTTGCTCCCGGAAGCGGTTGAAGAGGCCATTTTACATAAAGGCTTTTACCAGGACGTTGAATAGCGCTGGTAGTCACGCAAGAAGCCGTTACAATGGCCCGCTTTGCTAGCCGAACACCATACGAGGTTATCTGCAGGAGTCATGCACATCGATACACTGAAAAGCCTAGCGCTTGATGCGTTAGAAGACCTTAAAGCACGCGATATCACTCAACTGGACGTTTCCAGCTTAACTGAGGTTACCGACCTTATGTTGATTGCTAGTGGTACGTCTACCCGGCATGTTGCGGCACTTGCGCAAAACGTCGTAGAAAAAGCCAAGGCAGCCGGTCTTGCGCCGCGCGGTGTTGAAGGCGGTGATAATGCGGATTGGGTATTGGTCGACCTGGGTGACATTGTTGTTCATATCATGATGCCGGAAGCCCGTGCACTTTATGACCTTGAACGCCTCTGGGCAGACCTGCCTAGCGATGCAAGCATGACGGATGAGGCACGCACGCTTTTTGAAGAGCGAGCCACGATGTCATGAGAATAAGGCTGTTGGCGGTAGGTACGAAAATGCCTGCTTGGGTTGAAGAGGGCATTGAAACCTACCGTAAACGGCTCCCTCGGGATTTCAGCCTTGAAATAGAAGAAATCCCGCTTGGCCAGCGCGGTAAAAATGCAGATATTGCCAAAGCGCGTGCTCAAGAGGCTCAACGCATTCGCGATAAACTGCGGGGTGATGAGTATCTGGTTGCGCTGGAAGTAAAAGGCAAACCCTGGACAACCGAACAACTGGCCCAGGAAGCGGATAGCTGGCGTATGGAGGGCCGCGATATCGTATTGCTGGTCGGTGGGCCTGATGGTCTTGAACCTTCCCTCTCTGCGATAGCCGATAAAGCGTGGTCATTGTCACCGTTAACGCTGCCGCACCCGTTAGTTCGTATCATGCTGGCCGAGCAGCTTTATCGTGCCTGGACGCTATTGGTTGGTCACCCCTACCACCGTTAACGGCTCAAAAGGTGGTGGTATTTGTTGGCTGTGTTGCGTCAATCGTCTGATTTGAGAGTCATCTGTTGCCATGCCCCAGCGCCGTGACACGCTAAAAAATTCTGAGCAAGAGTTGCGCATTTTTCGTGTCAGAACACTTCTTGCCGTTCTGGTCGTTATAACGCTTACCGGTCTTCTGGTAGGGCGTTTAGGCTACTTACAAATTGTTCAACATGAAATTTACACCACGCGGTCAGAAAAAAACCGTGTGCGTGTTGAGCCGCTGCCACCTAATCGAGGTTTGATTTATGACCGAAATGGTGTGCTGTTAGCTGAAAACCGGCCTACTTATAACCTGACGCTGGTGCGTGAGCGTGTTGATGACCTTGATGCAACGCTGGCCCTATTAGTGGAATTGCTGGAACTGCCAGAAGAAGATATCGAGGCCTTTAACGTACGTTCACGCCAGCGACAGCGTCCTTTCCAACCTGCGCTCTTAATGAGCGATCTGAGTGAAGCCCAAATTGCTCGGCTCGCGATTAATCGCCACCGCCTGCCAGGCGTTGAAGTCGAAGCCCAACTGCTACGTTACTATCCCGATTCAAACGTTATGGCCCATACGCTGGGCTATGTAGGGCGTATTAATGTTGATGAGCTGCAAAATTTGGATGCCGGCCGTTATGCCGGCACCCACTTTATTGGTAAAACCGGCATTGAACGCTTCTATGAAGAGGAGCTTCATGGCGAAGCAGGCCTGCGTAAAGTCGAAACCAACGCCCGAGGGCGAGTATTAAGAGAGCTGGGTCGCACCGACCCTGTGCCTGGGAAGAACATAACGCTGACGATTGATAAGTCTCTACAAACGCTTGCCTATGAATTAATGGATGGGCGGCGTGGGTCGATCGTCGCTATTGCGCCTGCAACGGGCGAGATTCTGGCCATGGTGTCGACGCCTGGGTTTGACAGCAACCAGTTTGTGACCGGGATCGATGTTGCCTCCTATCGCGGCTTGCAGAACGACCTGGACTTACCTCTTTTTAACCGCTCTATTCGTGGTCACTATCCACCTGGCTCGACCATTAAACCCTTTTTAGCCCTCGCGGGACTGGCTGGGGGGGTTATTACCCCAGACAGCACGATTAGCGACCCAGGCTATTATCAACTGCCTAATGACTCCCGGCGTTACCGGAACTGGTTGCGCTGGGGGCATGGTCGTGTGGATTTAGAGCGCTCATTAGCTGTGTCTAATAATACTTACTACTACACATTGGCCCATGATTTAGGTATCGATAATCTACATGAACGGATGAATGGGTTCGGATTCGGGCGGCGAGTCGCCTACGATGTTCAAGGGGAAAGCACTGGGCTGATGCCGTCTCGCGAATGGAAGCGGGAGCGTTTTAACCAGCCGTGGTACCCCGGCGAAACCTTGTCAGTAGGTATTGGCCAAGGTTACTGGCAAGTAACGCCGTTGCAGCTGGCAAGCGCAACGGCAACGCTTGCCAACCGGGGCCACTGGGTAAAACCCCGCTTAGCTCTCCAGGTGGGCGATACGCTGCTTCGTGAAGATTTACCCGACACGCTGGACGATATTCAGCTGGAAAATGATGCCTGGTGGGACCGGGTATTTAGCGGTATGGAGAAAGTGCTCAGCGGTAGCGAAGGCACTGCACGGCGGACTGGCGTTGGCCTTGAGTATCGAATGGGCGGCAAATCGGGAACGGCTCAGGTGTTTTCTTTGGGCCAGGACCAGCGCTATAACGCCGATGAGCTTGAGGAACGCCTGAGAGATCACGCCTTGTTTGTAGCGTTTGCGCCGGTTGATTCCCCCCAAATTGCCGTGTCGGTTATCGTTGAAAATGCGGGCGGCGGCAGTACCCATGCAGCGCATTTGGCGCGCGCCATGACCGATGCATGGCTTTTAAAAGATGAAGCGCCTGACGCAGATGATGTACGCGACGTGTTGGAAGAAGATACCGCTCAAGTGGAGGGGAACTGACCTATGCCCTGGCAGACGATTACCCGCCCATTGCGTCGTTATCCCGTTCGACCGCCCGATAGCGGTATCGCGCGACGTAAAAGTATTTGGGAACGCATCCATATTGACCCTTGGTTATTAGGCCTTTTATTGGTCTTAATGGTGGGTGGCCTACTGGTTTTATATAGTGCGTCTGGCCAGCGTATTGAGTCGGTAATCGCTCAGGCGATGCGGTTTGGCGTTGCGCTGGCAGTGATGGCATTATTGGCGCAGCTGTCACCGACCACGTTTTTACGCTGGGCACCCTTTGCCTATGGCGCAGGGGTCATCATGTTATTGGCAGTGGAAATTGCCGGTGATATTGGCATGGGGGCTAAGCGCTGGCTTGAGATCCCTGGCGTTATCCGATTTCAGCCCTCAGAGATGATGAAGCTAGCGGTTCCGTTAATGGTGGCTGCCTATTTGAATCGTTGCCAGCTTCCACCGCGATTAAAGGATATTGTGGTGTGCGCGGTGATCATTGGTGTGCCGGTTGTATTGACCGCTATTCAGCCGGACCTGGGTACATCGTTACTGGTGGCCAGTGCGGCTGTCATCGTGGTTTTGCTCGCGGGTCTTTCATGGCGCTTGATTGGATTTGTTGGTGGATTGTTGGCTGCGTGCGTGCCGCTTTTGTGGATGAACATGCACAATTACCAACGTCAGCGGGTATTAACCTTTCTTGATCCAGAAAGCGACCCACTAGGCTCGGGTTGGAATATTATTCAGTCAACCACGGCCATTGGTAGTGGAGGGCTATGGGGAAAGGGGTGGCTGGGGGGCACGCAGTCGCAGCTTGAATTTCTGCCTGAGCGGCATACTGATTTTATTATTGCCGTATTGGGTGAAGAGTTTGGGCTTATCGGGATGCTGGTTTTATTGGCGCTTTACTTGATGATCGTAGGTCGCGGTATTTGGTTGGCGGCTTCTTCACAGGATACGTTTGGACGCCTTTTTGCCGGTAGTATCATTCTCACCTTTTTCATTTATGTGTTTGTCAACGTGGGGATGGTTAGCGGTATTTTACCCGTGGTAGGCGTGCCGCTACCCTTGGTGAGTTATGGCGGCACCTCTAGCGTGACCTTGTTGGCAGGGTTCGGTATTCTCATGTCTATTCATGCCCATCGTCGGCTATTGCCACGTTAGTATTTCAGTCAGGACGGTGTGTTTTCAAAGGAGTGGTGAGTTGATAAAAAGGGCCCGAAATAAAGCTGGCAGTTGCCTTGTTGCCGCGCTAATAGCGTGTTCGATGCCTGCCGTATTCGCAGAGGAGCACTCGGCGGAAGGGGTGGACCTGCAACATAATGAACGCACCCAGATATTGGTAGATGAGTTAATCGCCCAAGGCATACCGGAAGCGTGGTTACGTGATGCTTTCTCTCAAGCCGCATATTCTCAAGCGGTGCTGGATGCCATGGAAGGCGCGGCAGAGCGCCGCTTAAAGTGGCACGAGTACCGCGATATATTTCTAACGGAGCAGCGTATCGAAGAGGGCGCTGCCTTTATGCAAGCGCACGCTGAGACCCTGGCGCGTGCGGAAGATGTTTATGGCGTGCCGGGTAATGTTATTACCGCCATTATTGGCGTAGAGACGTACTATGGCCGCCATAAAGGGCGCCATCGCGTGCTGGACTCACTGGCTACGCTGGCGTTTTATCATCCCAGTCGAGGGGGGGTTTTCCGTGGTGAGCTAGCTGCTTTTTTGCAGATCGCCCATGAGCAAAAGGTCGATCCGGCTGAACTTTATGGCTCGTATGCAGGCGCAATGGGGTATCCTCAATTTATTCCCACTAGTTACCAGGCCTATGCCGTTGATTTTGACGATGACGGCATTCGTGATTTATGGGAAAACCCAGTGGATGCCATCGGTAGCGTCGCGAATTATTTTGCTGAGCATGGCTGGCGGCGTGATGGTGCCATTTATCATGAAGCAACGGGACCGGAAGTGTTGCCCCAGGCGCTGACGTTTAACCAAACGTCTTCGCCGACCATGAGTGTGGCTGAGACAGCCAAGCAAGGGATTGAACCGCAAGAAGCGCTTAACGATACTTTGCTTGTGATGCCCTTGGTGTTTGAGATGGATGATGGACAGCTACGCTATCGGCTGGGTGAAAACAACTTTTATGTTATTACACGCTATAACCACAGTCATTTATACGCCATGGCAGTGACAGAGTTAGCTGAGGCCATTCAACAGCGGGCTGAGGAACAAGGATGAGCATGTTGCAATCAAGGACCTGGCAAGTAGGCAGTATGATCGCCTTGATAATAGTGGTAAGCGGCTGCGCGAATCGTGAAGCTCAGCGCGTTGCTACGCCAACTCAAACTCAACCTGACGCTGCACCCGCCGCAAGTACTACTGCCAGTGGAGGTGGGCGCTATGCCATGCATGGGGATGCGTATCCTGTTGCGCCGCCGGATGTATCCACCGTGCCGGATGCTGTACCACGTAATGAACCGCGTTCTGCGGGGGGCAACCGCTCAACCTATGAAGTATGGGGTGAAAAGTACCATGTAATGCCGGACGCTTCTGGCTATGCCAAGCAAGGTTTGGCCTCGTGGTACGGCGAAAAATTTCATGGCTATGCGACCTCAAATGGCGAGATTTACGACATGTATAAAATGTCGGCGGCGCATCGCTCGCTACCGTTGCCTACCTTTGCACGCGTTACCAGCCTGGACAGCGGGCAGTCGGTGATTGTCCGTGTTAACGACCGTGGTCCTTTTCATAGCGATAGAGAAATAGATCTTTCTTACGCAGCCGCCGCCCGGTTGGATATATTGGATAATGGAACAGGGCGAGTAAAAGTCGAGGCCATTGAGCCTGACCGTTGGCTAGCTGAGCGCGGCGGAGCGCCCGCGAGTACTGCGCCGAATGAGGATGCGCCCGTTGCGGAGCCCGCGCCAGCCGCATCTGTACCTCAAGCAGCTCCGTCTGTGGCCTCTAATAACCCCGCTGAGGGTGAGGTTTCAGGCGGCTATTACCTTCAGATTGCTGCGCTGGAAAGCGCTGATAGCGCTCGTAAGCTTAGCCAGCGATTGACAGACGAATTGCCTCACAGCGTTCGTGTAATGAATGAGGCTAATGTGCATCGTGTGCAGGTGGGGCCAGTAACACCGGCTCAAGAGACCCAAGCTCGGGAAGCACTTCGCCAAGCGGGGTTTCCTCAAGTTTTTATCGTGAGATAATTCATTTTTTATATTCTTTGGTGCTTAGCGCCACTTTCTTGCAAGTGAGATGTTAGTGATGAATGTATTCGTGTCGATTCGCCGCTCTGCCCAATTATGTTTGTTTGCGGCCATGACGGCTGTTGCGTTGCCGGCTGCGGCTCAAGTCATACCTCAGCCGCAAACGATTATTCCAGCCGCTCCGCAGCTCGCTGCCAGTTCCTGGATTTTAATGGATGCCAATAGCGGACGAATTCTGGTTGAGCACAACTCAGACGAACGTTTGGCGCCTGCAAGCTTGACCAAACTCATGACCGCCTACCTTGTCGAGCGTGAGTTGGATCGCGATACCATCACGTTGGATGATCTGGTCAATGTCAGTGAAAACGCCTGGCGGACTGGTGGCTCAAAAATGTTTATTGAAGTGGGCAACCAGGTCCCCGTCGAGGAGTTGCTGCACGGCATTATTATTGTGTCAGGTAACGATGCCAGCGTGGCCATGGCAGAGCACTTGGCTGGTGGGGAGGCTCCTTTTGCTGACTTAATGAACCAGCATGCGGCTCGACTGGGGATGGAAAATACCCACTTTGAAAATGCAACCGGTCTTCCTTCTGATAATCACTACTCAACAGCGCATGACCTGGCGCGGCTTTCACGTCATATCATCAATGATTACCCTGAGCACTATGCGATCTACTCGCAGCGCCACTTTTCCTATGGTGGAATTGATCAGCCCAACCGTAACCGCCTGTTGTGGCGTGACCCGTCAGTAGATGGTTTGAAAACGGGTTGGACAGATGCTGCGGGCTACTGCCTGGTGTCGTCAGCTGAGCGCGATGGCATGCGGCTTATTTCGGTTGTGATGGGCACCAATTCGGATGAAGCGCGCGCACAGGAAACTCAGAAGCTTTTAAGCTATGGTTTTCGTTTCTACGAAACCATGAACCTCTACGAGCGTGGTGCTGTGCTTGCAACGCCGCGTGTTTGGGGTGGTGACATTAACGAATTGCGTGCGGGGGTGGATGAAGAAGTGTTTATGACCCTTCCACGTAACCGTAATGAAGAGCTGCGTGCTCGTCTTAATCTACACTCTGATTTACAAGCACCTATTGCGGTAGGTGATGATGTGGGCACGCTAGAGGTCTACTTGGGTGAAGAGATGGTTGGCGAGCGCCAGTTGGTAGCGCTTGAAAATGTGCAAGAGGGCGGGCTGTTTAAACGCCTTTTTGATCAGGTTCAGCGCTTCTTCAGCGGTTTAATTGCGAACTTCACTGACTAAGTGATTCGGCTCAGGTGCGTCCTGGGCCTTTTTTACCTTCAATAAAAGGCGCGTTATGACTAAGGATACGAAAAAGGGATTTCGAGACCTGCGCGAGCCGGTGGCAGAAGAAACCCCCAAGATCACTTTTCCTTGTGACTACTCTTTAAAAATAGTGGGTGATGCTGCTGAGGATTTTACGGCTTGTGTTTGTCAAATCGTGGTGCGTCACGCACCGGATTTTGATGAATCGACGCTGCAAGTGGTGGATAGTCGAAACGGTCGTTTTCAATCCGTTCGCATCACGATTAATGCGACCAGCGAGCAGCAAATTAGCCAGCTGTTTGAAGAGCTAAAAGCCACTGGCCGTGTTCATATGGTGGTGTGAGTGAGTCGTTCTGCACCTGTTGAGCTGCACTGCTTGGGTCGCAGGCCGTATCTGCCTGTTTGGGAAGAAATGCGCGCCTTGACGGACTCTCGTGACAGTGAGACGCCGGATCAGTTCTGGCTGGTAGAGCATGACGCTGTCTTCACCCAAGGGCAGGCAGGCAAACCTGAACATCTACTGATGCCAGGCGACATACCGGTGGTGCAAACCGACCGTGGTGGGCAAGTAACGTATCATGGCCCAGGGCAGATAGTGCTGTATCCGCTATTGGATGTTCGGCGCAGTAAAATAGGCGTGCGTGACCTGGTGTCTGCACTGGAAAATGCAGTCATTACGGTGTTAGCCGACTATGGCGTCAGTGCGCATGCACGCCCAGATGCACCGGGTGTGTATGTCAAAAGCCCGATGGGCGAGGCCAAAATAGCGTCGTTGGGTTTGCGAATTCGGCGGGGAGCCAGTTACCACGGCGTCGCGTTGAATGTGGATGGAGACCTTTCTGCTTTTCAGCGCATAAATCCCTGTGGCTACGCAGGTATGGCGGTCACTCGCTTGGCTGATCTTGTTGCTTTGCCTAATGAGCATCACGTAGGCCAGCAACTGGCATCTGCACTGGCACTGAAGCTGAACAGAGAGCTGGTGACTATCGGCTAATCGCAGTGGTTTCCGTAAAGCAGGCGATGGTAGTACATAAAAAGAAGCCGCCGCGATAGTTAATATTCGCGGCGGCTTCTTGTTTTAGACTTGCTCTGGTTAAGTCCGTGCTTAATTCTGTTTCAGCCTACATTTAGGGCGGGAATAATATTAGGGTCAGACTCCTGGCCTGGGATCGCTGCCGGTGAGGCCAGTCCGAGATTGTTCTTTTCGAACACTCGGTCAGCGCGATAGCTTGAACGAACCAGCGGGCCAGAAGGCACTTCCATAAAGCCTTTTTCAAGCCCTAGCACACGGTAGCGATCAAACTCTTCAGGGCTTACCCAGCGCTCAACCGGCAGGTGGTTTTTCGTGGGGCGCAGATACTGGCCGAGTGTCACAATATCGACACCAATTTCACGAAGATCATCAAACGTTTGCAGGATCTCCTCATCGGTTTCGCCAAGGCCCAGCATAATACTGGTTTTGGTAATGACATCGGGGCGATGCTTTTTCGCGTAGGCCAGAACGTCGAGTGTTTTGCGATAGCCTGCACGGGGGTCGCGAACCCGGCTGGTCAGGCGTTCAACGGTTTCGACATTTTGCGCAAACACTTCCAGGCCCGAATCCACAACGCTCTCAATGGCTGCGTGTTCACCATCGAAATCAGGTGTCAGCGCTTCAACGACCACGTCTGGTGTGCGCGCTTTAATAGCACGGATACAGCTTGCGTAATGGCTCGCACCGCCATCGTCCAGATCATCGCGATCAACCGATGTTAGGACGATATAGCGAAGCCCCATTAATTCAACGGACTTGGCGGTGTTTTCGGGCTCTTCGTGGTCCAGCCAACCTTTGGGGTTGCCCGTATCAACGGCGCAGAAACGGCATGCGCGGGTACACACAGACCCCATCAGCATGATGGTGGCAGTTCCATTGCTCCAACACTCGCCCATGTTAGGGCAGTGTGATTCAGCACAGACGGTACTTAGACGATGCTCAGAGACATTGCGCTTAACGGCTTCAAAGCGCTCGCCACCGGGAATTTGAGCGCGCAGCCATTTGGGCTTGCGTTCAAGAGACGGGGCTTCAGCCTGCGCGCTGCGCACCTTCATGCCATCCTTGATCGCCGTTGTGCCGTGTTCATTACGGAATTTCTGGCCGCTGGGTACACGCTGTGTGGGGTTGTTGCTCATAGGAATAGAGCCTCTCTACTGTGCGGCAGGCAAGGCTTATCATAGAAACGTAAGCGCTTGCCCCCCAATCATGCCGATTAATACGTTGCCAATTAACAGATTACTAATTAATACATAGGTAGTAGGTGTAATGTAACATATCTGGTGATTAACAAGACACCGTCAACTTAGCTTACCGGCATGGGCAAACAGGCAACACCGTGGCTTGGTAAGGGGCTAGGAGATGCTGCAAAGTAGTCTTGATACTCAGTGACATGCTCGTGAATAAACCGCATGAAAAGCTCTGCCACAGGTGTGGGAAAGCGCTCAAGGCGATAAACCGTGCACCATGCGCGGCGGATGGGAAAGTCCGGTAGCGGCAGTTCAAACAAAAGACCCTGCTCAAGCTCTAGCTGCACGGCAAGCCGTGGCAGCACGGCCACGCCTAAATGCGCCATAACCCCTTGTTTGATGGCTTCGTTAGTACCGAGCTCAATACGGTGCGGCAGCGCGACTTTTTGATAAGCAGCAAGCTGTTCAAAGGCATTGCGCACGCCGGAGCCTGGTTCGCGCATTAACACATAGTGGCGGGAAAAATCAGCCAGAGTAGGCGTCAGCATGGCGAGTAAAGGGTGGTCAGGCCATACCACTGCTATTAGTTCATTATCGATGATGGGCGTCACGACTAAGCGATCATCCTCGGGCACCATGGCCATAATCACCAGGTCATCCTGCTGTTCGGCCAAGCGCTCAAGCGCCTGGCTGCGGTTGCACACCTTTAAGCGCACATGAATATCAGGGTAGCTTGCGCGAAAGCGGGCCAGTATATACGGCACGATGTATTGCGCTGACGACACGGCGGCCAGGTTGAGCTCCCCGGAAATTTTTCCATTGATGTCTGACAGGTTCATCTGCAACCGGGAGAGCTGACTAAAGATTTCTCTTGTTGATAGTGCCAGCGTATCGGCGGCAGGCAGCACATGCAGCGTTTTTCCCGCATATTTAAACAGCGGCTGCCCAAGTGCCTGCTCCAGTTGGCGTATCTGAGCGCTGACGGCGGGTTGGGTAAGCCCTAGCTGTTCTGCTGCGCGTGAGTAAGAGCGTTGGCGATATACCGCCTGGAAGACTTGTAATTGACGAAACGTTAGGCGATTGAGCAGCGTAGGGGATGACATAACAACCTCAAGAGAATTGCCCTCCGGCGGCGAATAAGACGGCGAGCGTTACGAATGACTAACGCTGCCTAAAAATGCTACCACTGTTTATGCCTGCCGTGTCGCTAGTTTGCAGCGCTTGCGGTAAATCAGTGGTGTTACCCATCGACGTCTGTTGAGAAGTGGCTTAAGCTATATTGCATCGCAGCATCATGGTTTTTAGGTTGATCGCCAGCGCATTCACCCTAGGGAGACTCTATGAATTTTCTCGCCAACCCTTTGCTTACCGCTAACTCGTTAACACGTACCTTTTGGGGGCAGTCAAACGACTCCTCCACGCTGCTACCGGGCAGTGAGACGCTGTCCTCTTTCATGGACCCCTTTGGGTTTGGGCGTGCCGCGGCCGATTACTGGCGAGATAGCGTTGAGCGTAGCGTGCTCTATTGGGATGTAATGCGTGAGCGTGGCAACCAGTATCTGGAGCACATGGAACAAACCAAGCCGAGTGTGCTTGGGTTTAAAACCGAAGTGCTGCTTGATGGTCGCACGCTTGCCCAGCCGACCAACTATGAATTGCTGCGTGTATTGCCCCCTGAAGATACCGTCACTGACCCCCGCAAGCGCCCGTTCGTGGTGGTTGACCCGCGTGCAGGGCACGGTCCTGGTATTGGTGGCTTTAAGCCTGACAGTGAGTTAGGCGTGGCGTTAAAAGCAGGGCACCCTTGCTACTTTATCGGCTTCTTGCCCTTCCCTGAACCGGGGCAAACGGTTGAGGACGTTGTCGAGGCAGAAGTTGCTTTTCTACGCCATGTGATTGAGCTGCATCCTGATATAAGCGAAAAGCCCATGGTGGTAGGCAATTGCCAAGCGGGCTGGCAGTTGATGATGGCGGCCGCACTTGAGCCGGACGTTTTTGGGCCTATCTTGATCGCGGGGGCGCCGCTCTCTTACTGGGCGGGGGAGCATGGCAATGCGCCCATGCGTTATACCGGCGGCATGACGGGGGGGAGCTGGATCACCGCATTCACCAGTGATATGGGTAACGGCTTATTCGATGGCGCTTGGTTGGTGCAAAACTTTGAGCGCTTGAATCCTGCCAATACGTACTGGAAAAAGCAGTACCACCTGTACGCTAACATCGACACAGAAACTGAGCGTTATCTTGATTTTGAGCGCTGGTGGGGCGGGCACGTGGTTCTGGGTGGCGAAGAAATCCAGTACATCGTCGATAATTTATTTGTCGGTAACCGGCTGTCGACGGCCCAACTGGTAACCCGTGACGGGCGGCGGATTGATCTGCGTAATCTACGTTCACCGGTGGTGGTGTTCTGTTCGCGTGGTGACGACATTACCCCGCCCCCTCAGGCGCTGGGCTGGATCCGTGATTTATACGAAGATACCGACGATATCATCGCCAACGACCAAACCATCGTCTACTGCATGCATGATACGACCGGCCATTTGGGGATCTTTGTATCCGGCAGCGTATCCCGCAAAGAGCACTCTGAGTTTACCGCCAATATGGACTACATCGATGTGCTGCCACCGGGGCTGTATGAAACCTCGGTTACCGAGGCGCCAGAGGGTAGCGATGCCGCGCTGTATGAGCGTGACTACTTATTGGAATTTACGCCGCGTAACTTTGAAGAGCTGGATCGTGAAGTGCAGCATGATGCGGACGATGACCGGCGTTTCGCGACGGTTGCCCGAATTTCCGAGATAAATTTGGGCTTGTATCGTTTGTATGTGCAGCCCTGGTTGCAGGCCATAATGACGCCAGAAGCAGCGCGCTTTATTCGGCGTATGCATCCTATCCGCTTGGGCTACAAGCTGCTGTCGGACCGCAATCCTTTATCTGTCCCCCTGCCGGTAATGGCGGAAGCAATACGCAAGAACCGTCAGGAAATTGGTCCAGACAATCTCTTTAAAGCGCTAGAGACGATGCACTCTGACCAGATCGTCGCCGCATTGAGTGCCTGGCGCGATCTGCGTGATAGCAGTACAGAGCGTCTGTTTATGGATGTCTATGGCCAGCCACTGCTACAGGCGGCTGTCGGGCTTTATGGTGATGCGCATGTACACCGTCGGAGGCCGGGCGCTGAGCCTGAGCATCGTCGCTTCCTGGCGCGGCGCCGGGAAGAGTTAGGTAAGCGCATTGCTCAAGGGGGCGCGCATGAAGCGATTATGCGTTCATTAATCTACGTGTTGGGTGGAGCACCCTCCACCGATGAGCGCAACTTCAAGCAGTTACGTGCCACAAGGACGAAGCTTGAGTCAGACATCGAGCTTTGCGAATTCAAGCGCTTGGTGCGCGAGCAATTCTTTATTTTAAAACTTGATCGTGAAAGGGCGCTGAATACGCTACCTGAGTTACTGGCCGGTGAAAGCAACAGTGCGATTGATGGCTATATTAAAAACCTGGAGCAGGTGTTTGCAGCAAGCGGTGAGCTTACTGAACACGCGGCAGAACGTTTTGTACAGGTAAAAGCGTTGTTTGATAAAGCACGTCCGGCCAAGCCTGCGGTCAAAAAAACGGCCGTCAATAAGGCAACCACGGTTGAGAGCCCACCGAGTGAGGCCAAAAAGACCGACACGTCAGTGAGCCAAGGCAAGGGCTCCCGCAAACGTTAATCGGATCCTGATTGAAAAAGAACGCCTCTACTTTACCGTAGGGGCGTTCTGCTTATGAAAGAAATAGTAGGTTGCTGATCTCGTAACGTCAGTCTAGTGTCTAGCTACTTCGGTATAAAAAAGTAAGCTTTTCTCACTACTGTTCGGTTGACACTGGCGCTAAGTGGAGGCCTGGGGTAGGGTAGGCGCATTTTTTCATCCGTATGTTTGTCTCGGCGAGTGAAATAACGCCGCAAACTCAAAACCATGCGGTACCGTATTCAGAGCGCGGGCTCTCGGCCCAAGCAATAGAAAAGTGGAGCACTATGGGCAAGTCACTGGTCATCGTCGAGTCGCCAGCGAAAGCGAAGACGATTAATAAGTATCTCGGCAACGATTTCATCGTCAAGTCGAGCGTGGGTCACATTCGTGACCTGCCGACCAGCGGCTCGGGCAAGGCTGCTTCCGACCCCAAGGAGCGCGCTCGCCAAGCCGCGGCAACACGTAAAATGTCGGCGGAAGAGAAGGCAGAGTATAAAAAGCGCAAGAGCCACGATCAGTTAATTCGGCGTATGGGTATTGATCCCAACAACGGCTGGGAAGCCCAGTATGAAGTGCTGCCGGGCAAAGAAAAGGTAGTGGCTGAGTTAAAGAAGCTTGCTGAAAAGGCAGACGCCGTTTACCTGGCAACGGATTTGGACCGCGAAGGGGAAGCCATTGCTTGGCACTTGCGGGAAACCATTGGTGGAGACGACAGCCGTTATAAGCGTGTGGTCTTTAACGAAATTACTAAAAATGCGATTCAGGATGCGTTTAAAGCCCCTGGTGCGCTCAATATTCCTCGTGTAGAAGCTCAGCAGGCGCGGCGGTTCTTGGACCGCGTGGTGGGCTTTATGCTGTCGCCGCTGCTGTGGGCCAAAGTGGCCCGTGGCCTCTCCGCTGGCCGCGTTCAGTCGGTTGCGGTGCGCCTCATTGTTGAGCGCGAGCGGGATATTCGCGCGTTTATTCCTGAAGAGTTTTGGGATGTGCACGCGGATTTAGTCTCACCAGACGGCGAACTGGTACGCTTTGTGCTCGCCAAGCAGGATGGCAAGGCGTTCAAGCCAACGTCTGAGCAAGACACGATGTCGCGTATTGCGGCGTTGCGTAATGCAAAGCTTGCGATTACCTCGCGTGAAGATAAGCCGACCAGCTCCAAACCAACGGCGCCGTTTATTACCTCTACGCTGCAGCAGGCGGCCAGTGGGCGCCTGGGCTTCTCGGTCAAGAAAACCATGACCATGGCCCAGCGGTTGTATGAAGCGGGCTATATCACCTATATGCGTACCGACTCCACCAACCTCTCGAAAGATGCGGTTGAAAGTGCGCGTGAGTTTATTGGCAGCGAGTACGGCGAGCGCTACCTGCCCGAGGCGCCCAATCGCTATAGCAGCAAAGAGAGCGCTCAGGAAGCTCACGAAGCGATTCGCCCATCCAGCGTTGAGCGCAAGGCAACCGATTTAGTGGGTATGGAACGCGATGCTGAGCGTTTGTATGAGTTGATCTGGCGTCAGTTCGTCGCCTGCCAGATGACGCCGGCCGAATATCTGTCGAGCACATTGAGCGTTGAAGTGGATGGCTACGACCTACGCGCTAAAGGACGTGTTCTGAAGTTTGACGGCTATACGCGGGTCATGAAGCCGAGCGGTAAAAATGAAGACCAGACGCTGCCCGATTTGCCCAAAGGCACGCCGATGGCGATGGAAACGCTGGACCCTCAGCAGCACTTCACCAAGCCCCCGGCGCGTTATACCGAGGCAAGCCTGGTTAAAGAGCTTGAAAAACAAGGGATTGGCCGTCCTTCTACCTATGCGTCGATAATTTCGACGATCCAGGATCGCGGCTACGTGCAGCTGGAAAATCGGCGTTTTTATGCCGAGAAGCTGGGGGATATCGTTACCGAGCGCCTGAAAGAGTCGTTTCCTGACTTGATGGACTTCTCTTTTACCGCACGTATGGAAGATAGCCTGGATGAGGTCGCTGAAGGCGAACGCAACTGGCGAGCGCTACTCGATGCCTTCTATGGTGAATTTCGTGAAGAGCTGGCCAAGGCAGAAAGCGATGACGGGATGCGCCCCAACCAGCCCGTGCCAACCGATATTGACTGCCCCTCGTGTGGCCGCAAGATGCAGATTCGTACCGCGTCTACTGGGGTGTTTTTAGGTTGCAGTGGCTATAACCTGCCACCCAAAGAGCGCTGCAAAACCACGATCGATTTGATCCCGGGTGAGGAAGCAGTAGCGGCAGATGCCGGTGAAGAGGCCGAAACCAACGCCTTGCGTGCCAAGCATCGGTGCGATAAGTGCGGCACGGCAATGGATAACTACCTGATTGATGAAACCCGCAAGCTGCATATCTGCGGTAATAGCCCTGACTGTGATGGTTATGAAATAGAGCAGGGCAAGTTCAAGATCAAAGGCTACGACGGCCCGGTTATCGAATGCGATAAGTGCGGTTCACAAATGCAGCTTAAGTCCGGCCGCTTTGGCAAGTACTTTGGCTGTACCAATAGCGAGTGTAAAAACACTCGCAAGCTATTGAAAAGTGGTGAAGTGGCGCCGCCCAAGATGGACCCGATTCCGATGCCGGAACTTGCCTGTCAGAAAGTGGATGACCACTACGTATTGCGCGATGGGGCAAGCGGCCTGTTTTTAGCGGCCAGTAAATTCCCCAAAAATCGTGAAACGCGTCCGCCGTTGGTGAAGGAGCTGAAAGCTCATGCTGACGAGTTGCCTGAGAAGTATCACTTCATTCTCAAAGCGCCCAGTGAAGACCCGGACGGCCGCCCAACTCAAATTCGTTTTTCGCGTAAAAGCAAAGAGCAGTACGTGATGACCGATGAAGAAGGCAAAGCCACAGGGTGGAAAGCAACGTTCGATGCAGGCAAATGGCACGTAGAGGACAAGCGTAAATGAGCGACCGCTCCCGTACTAATCAACTGCTCTATCAGGCCGAGCTGCTGGTAAGTATGCCTGTTGGTGAGGATGAGCATGCGGTCGCTCGTCAAATGGCGCTCGAAGAGAGCGCCTTGGCCCTGTTTGAACTGGCGTTATGTTCGCTGCTGAAAGAAGTCACCGAACATGCTCGTCTGGAAAACCATGCCTGGCGTGAGTTATTAGCCCTTGATGGTCCGCCCATGGCAGAGCTTCAGCGGTTGCGCGATGTGAGGCGCGAGCCGGGTAGTTGGCTAAACTGGCTGGCGTTCAAATTAGAGCAGTTGCACAGCAGCGACGGGGCTGCACGACGCACCGTCACTAATCCCGCTATGATCGCCATGGGGAGCCAGAAAAGCTTGAGGGAACAATTGCTTGATTACGTAAGCGATGCAAAGCGGGAAATAGCCGCTCTAAGGGAGACAAGCCAGGAGTGGTAAGCATGCCTCATGACGAATCTATCCTGACCGGCTACGCTCATACAGCAGCATAATGTTGCCGAGATGATAGAACGACTGAAAAGGAGACGCGGATGCGCTACAACCAGGTCAAGGACTTAGTCGTATGGGCTGAAGGTTTTCACGAGCGTATGGCTCGTCAGTACAGCGAAGCGGCTGATAGGACAGATAATGAGCGTTTGAGCATGGTGCTGACTTATCTAGCTAGCCGAGAGCTTCGGATGCAGAAAGGGCTTGATGACTTGTTTCATGATGGTTATGACCATAGAGACGTGTTGGAGACCTGGTTTGATGAGTCAAGTGAGTTTCCCCAGCCACCTGAGCTTGAGCGCTTTACGGAAAAGTCTGAATGGAATTCAGTCGATGAAATAGCGCGCATGGCTGTTGAGTCCAATCGAAAGCTTCAAGAACTCTATGAGCATCGCGCTTCCAGAGCTGCTATACCGCCAGAAGCAGAGTTTTTTAATGCGCTGGCAGAGGGGCACGAAGCAGAAATTCGTAAGCTTGTCAGCAGTATGCAAAAGTTTGACGATATTTAGCGCTGCGTTGAATAGCGTTTCATTGGCAGGGCTTGGCGTGTCCACATGGTTAAATTGTTCTCAAAATCGCTGACAGACGCGGTGTATATAAGGTATAACACCTTCAAGAAATGCTTAGTTGGCCAGTGCTGAGCTAACCTGTTTTTGAGAGCTAACCTATGCCTTTAAACCGTCGCCGCTTTTTAGCGCTGGCGCTTGGCTGGCCAGTAGTGGCCAGCGCTGCTACGTCAAATGCTACGCTAAACTCACAGCCGATAGACCTGGTTGAGACGTTACTGTCTCGGGCTCATTTGCCCCGCTACAGCAACGAAGTATGGTTATTGATAAATGATCAAGAATCTACGCTTAGCGTGTATCGTGGCGATACGCTGGTTGAGCTTTTTAGCCCGGTTTCGCTGGGTCGCTCAGGTGCAAAAACGCAGCGGGTAATGGGGGATAACGTTACGCCGCTGGGCGAATTTCGTATTAATCGTTTTAATTACGAAAGTCGATGGCATATCTTTATTGGTATCGATTATCCTACGCCGGCCCATGCGCGGATGGCGTTAGAAAATGGCATATACTCGCAACGCGATTATGAAGCCTATTTCGACTATTACCGCCGATATGGCCATCCTCCGCAAAATACGGCGCTGGGTGGAGCCATTGGTGTTCATGGTATCGGCAGTGCAGACCCTGATGTTCATAGCCGTTACCACTGGACTCAAGGGTGCGTGGCGGTAACAAATGAGCAAATTGAGCGAGTTGTGCAGCTTGTTGATATTGGCACTCGCGTCGTGATCGGCTAGTCTTATGTTGTTGAAGGAAGTAAGAGGTTTTCTACAAGTGGCTATAGACAAGCGTTGTGGTCTATTATAAAACAGCGTTTGACTAGCGTGCTCATGCACAAGTCACTGAAAAGAACCTGCACCGCAGGTAGACAAAGCGCAGCTAAGCAATTAGCCTAGGTTTGTCATACCCTTAACGTTGTACCCAAGGAAGACTCAAGGAGAACATTATGACTTTGAAAACGACTCTGAAAATGACCGCCGCTGCCGCTTCTCTGGCAATCCTGGCTGGCTGTGCTTCTACCAGCGCTCTGGAAGAAGTTCGCATGACTGCTGAATCTGCACAGGCTGATGCCGCAGAAGCACGCAGCATGGCTTCACAAGCTCTGAACACTGCAAACCAGGCACAGCGTGACGCGAATGCTGCACTGCAGATGACTGAGCAAAACCGTGAAGAAATGAACCGCATGTTCCAGCGCTCCATGCAGAAGTAATTCTGCTTGGACCACTGGGTTGATGTTTGACTCAGCGGTTGCTGAAGATGTAAAAAAACCCCGCCTCGGCGGGGTTTTTTTATTGCTTGTCTATTTTAGGTTAAGCATCTTCTTCAGTCATTTGTCGGTGGCTAAGTTCTACCTCCTCAAGCAGGCTGTTACGGCTGGCAGGCTCCTCTTCTACGGTTGGCTGTGCTGAGGGCCATAAAGGGCTACAAAACGGCCGTTAGGTGATTCTACGGCGCTTTTTACTTTTGCATAGTCGACAGCTACCTGGTCTTCAGTTAGCGCATCAACGCGATCAATGGCATCCAGGAGCGGTTCAAAGTCACCCACGTTCTCTTCAAGCTGCGGGTAGGACTGCACGAACAGCGTGCCATCCGCTGCCCAGCCAGCTTTAAAAGGCGCATCCATCAAGTTTACTTGCGTACCGCTTGGCAGGCGCTCGTAGAGTGACTTAATGTCTTCAGGGTACATACGAATGCAGCCGCGGCTGGCGCGCATGCCAACGCCATCAGGGCGGTTGGTGCCATGAATCAGGTAGCTCGGCATAGCAAGCAGGATGGCATGTTCGCCCAAAGGGTTGTTCGGCCCAGCAGGCACTACGGAGGGAGCAGGCTCGCCGCGAGCGGCCGCTTCACGACGCATGGAGGCAGGAGGGGCCCACGCCGGATCTTTTACCTTAATGGTCGTGCGTGTAATGCCAACGGGGGTTGCAAACTCTTCACGGCCCACACTCACCGGATACGTTTCAACGATGCCCGGGTTGTTGGCAGGGTAGTAATACAGACGCAGCTCCGAAAGGTTAACAACAACCCCTTCACGTGGTGCGGGCGGTAAAATATATTGGGCTGGAATAACGATTTCCGTCCCTTCGCCAGGCACCCACATGCTGACACCGGGGTTGGCCATGCGGATTTCTTCGTAACCGATATTATGACGACGAGCGATATCAATGAGAGTCTCAGCAGGGTCATCAACCGTGATGGTATACGACTCACCGATAATGTCGCCTTGGTCAGGGAGTCGAAAATGCCCGCGGGGTAGTTCACGCGCGTCGGTAATCTGCTCAGCGCTTGCCACGGATTCATCGGCGATCGCGGGCGCATTTTCTGCTTGTTCAGATGCGGTTTGCGCATAAGCAGGGCCAGTAAGGGAGGCTGCCAACAATACTGCCAGGCTGGTAGGACCCCAAAGGTTGAATTTGTGACGAATGTTCATGGTCTTTCCTAATAAGTTAGTGCACTGCTAGTACGCGTAAACGGGCAAACAATGGTTGCTTGCCGTCAGTTTGCCCCAAGGTTCACGCCGCCGCTACTTTTTGATTAAGGGTCGTTATAAGTGCTTCAACTTGCTCGAAACGCTGATCGCTGTTTTCCATTGTAAATTCAAACCGCAAGGTGTCTGAACCATCCAGGCGGTAGTGCTTGGGCGATGTTTGAATCAACGTAACCAGGGTGAGTGGGTCGACCTTCGTTGTGCCATCAAACAGCACCCGGCCACGGCTTTCGCCTGCTTCAATACGGCTAATGCCTAGCTGCTCTGCGCGTTGGCGTAGCTTTGTTTGACGTATCAGGTTCTTCAGCGGCTGTGGCAGTAGGCCGAAGCGGTCAATGAGCTCGACCTGTAGTTCTTTAAGCTCACTATCGCTTTGTGTATTGGCAATGCGCTTATACATAACAAGCCGCTGCTGTACATCATGAATATAGTCATCTGGAATCAGCGCTGGCAGGTTCAAGCTAATTTCTACGCCGGTATTGAAGGGCGCCTCAATATTAGGTGTTTTGCCAGCGCGGATTGCTTTCACTGCTCGATCCAGCATTTCCATATAAAGAGTATAGCCAATGGTTTCCATTTGGCCGCTTTGTTCATCTCCTAGCAGCTCACCTGCGCCACGAATTTCCATATCGTGGCTTGCCAGAGTAAACCCAGCGCCAAGGTCATCAGAGGCGCTTATAGCCTCAAGGCGTTTAACCGCATCGCGCGTGATGGCCTTGGGAGGAGGCGTAAGCAGGTAAGCATAGGCCTGGTGGTGGCTGCGGCCTACGCGCCCTCGTAGTTGGTGCAACTGCGCTAGGCCAAACTTGTCGGCTCGCTCTATGATAATGGTATTGGCGCTGGGTACGTCAATGCCGGTTTCAATGATCGTTGAGCATACCAATACATTAAAACGGCGATGATAAAAGTCCGACATTACGCGTTCAAGGCTGCGTTCTGGGAGCTGGCCATGCGCCACGGCTACGCGAGCTTCTGGCACCAGCTCGCGGATCTGTTGAGCCGCGTTTTCAATCGTCTTTACTTCGTTGTGAAGGAAGTAGACCTGACCACCGCGAAGTATTTCCCGTAGCAGGGCTTCTTTGATAATGCTGTTATCACGCTGCTGTACAAACGTCTTAACTGACAAGCGGCGAGTGGGCGGTGTCGCAATAATAGAAAGATCCCGAATACCGCTCATGGCCATATTGAGTGTGCGTGGGATGGGGGTGGCGGTGAGTGTTAGAATATCAATCTCTGCACGCAGGGTTTTAAGCTTTTCTTTTTGCGCAACGCCAAAGCGGTGCTCTTCGTCGATAATTAGCAGGCCCATCTGAGGTAGCTCAACATTTTTGGAGAGCAACTTATGGGTGCCAATCACGATATCGGTTTGACCGTTTTTGATGCTTTCGAGCGTCTGGGTCATCTCTTTGCCCGCCGTAAAGCGCGAGATCAAACGGATATTGACGGCCGTATCGGCAAAGCGGTCACGGAAGTTTTCAAAGTGCTGGCGGGCGAGCAGCGTGGTCGGCACGAGAACGACGACCTGGCGACCTGACTGCACGGCCAGAAACGCGGCACGCATGGCCACTTCGGTTTTACCAAACCCAACATCACCACATACCACGCGGTCCATGGGCTGCGGAGAAACCATGTCCTCAATGACGGCTTCAATGGCCGCTTGTTGATCAGGCGTTTCTTCAAACGGAAAGCTAGCGGAAAAGCGCACGTACTCATCGCTTGGCGCTTCATAGACAACCCCTTGCTGGGCTTCTCGTCTTGCGTAAACATCCAGCAATTCAGCGGCAGTATCGCGAATCTTTTCGGCCGCTTTACGGCGCGCCTTTTCCCACTGATCAGAACCCAGCTTATGCAGCGGTGCCAGCTCATCATCAGCGCCGCTGTAGCGTGAAATAAGGTGAAGGCTGTCAACGGGTACATAAAGCTTGGCGCCATCGGCGTAAGAGAGGGCTAAAAATTCGTTGGCTTGCCCGCCGGCCGCGAGGGTTTCTAGCCCCAGGTAACGTCCTACCCCATGCGCCTGATGAACAACGGGTGCCCCTTCGCGTAGTTCCGAAAGGTGGCGAACCGCCAATTCATTATCATCTGTGACTTTTTCACGCCGTCGACTTTGGCGAACGACTTCGCCGAACAGTTCCGTTTCGCTAATAATGGCAAGGCTAGGGTCAGTAAGCCATAAGCCGCTATCTACCAGGCTTTCCGTGATCGCGAAGGGGTGTTGGCTTTTAAGAAATGACTGAAAGCTATCAACATAAGGCAGTGACAGGGTGAGCGGTGCAAGCACTTCCTCTAATGCTTCGCGACGCCCGCGTGACTCAGCGACAAACAGGACCCGCGTATCAGGTTCGCTATTTAAAAAACCTTCCAATTCGCTCAGCGGCTGTTTGGCGCGTGCATTGATGGCCAGCGGCGGAAGCGCTTTTGCTTCCGGCATTAAGGCATGGCGATGCGCTTCGTCTTCAGTGAGTTCAATGCGAGGGCGTGATTTGATCGCTGAAAAGACATCGTTAACCGGGAAAAATGCCCGGCCAGGCGGCAGTAGTGGGCGGGTAGGGTCAACGCCCAGGTTGATGTAGCGTGCCTCAATGGATTGCCAGTGCTGTTCGGCGGCCTGGAAAACGCCGGGTAGCAGCGCTACTCGCGTATCATCGGTTACGTGATCAAATAAAGACGCCGTCTCGTCAAAAAATAGTGGCAAATAGTGCTCGAGCCCAGGTGAGGGGATGGCTTTAAGAGCGTCGTTATAGAGCGGGCACTGGCGAGGGTCGACATCGAACAGGGTTTCAAACTGCTCGCGAAAGCAGGCGATTGCGCTGCGGCTAAGCGAGTACTCATGGGCAGGAAGTAGTTCCAGCGTGTCTATCTTGCCCGTTGAACGTTGACTGCCGGGGTCAAAATGACGAAGTGTGTCGATCTCATCATCAAATAAGTCGATACGAATCGGCTCATCCATCCCCATCGCAAAAAGATCAATGAGTGCGCCGCGTATGGCGTACTCTCCAGGCTCGTACACGGTTTCAACGGCGCGATACCCTGCCCGGGTAAGCGACTCCCTAAAGGTATCCCGATTAAGCTTGGCGCCCGCGTTCAGCGTCATCACGCGTCCCGCGATATACGAGACGGGGGGAAGGCGCTGCATTAGTGTATTAATAGGCACCAATACAATGCCGCGAACACCGTCTTGTAGCTGGCGTAATGTGCGCAAGCGTGCCGAGACGATATCCTGATGCGGGGAAAAACTGTCGTAGGGGAGGGTTTCCCAATCAGGGAATGGCAGCACAGGGACATCGCTGTAGAACGCAAGGTCTTGTTCCAAGCGTTGAGCGCTTGCCGTGTTGGGGGTAATTACCAGCAGCGGAGCGCTAGAAGCTACCTGGGCTAACGCCAGTGCAGACGCACTGCCCGGGGGCGCTGTCCAGAAAAGCGTGTCGCGAGCTCCGTGTGGCTGAGGCGGTTCGAGCAGAGAGAATGAAGGCATAGTCAGGTCATTTTGCGCTGAAACGGATATTGGATCATACACGATCGCCTCTTTCAGTTAGAGGGCCAAAACATTACTGTTACTGTGAGAGCCTATTTTGTGTTTGTAGTCAAACCTCTATTCCTGTAATACCCCTACAACGTGTGCGACCATCCTTCCATTGCGAGTAGCTAATAAGGCCGGGATAATGCGCCTGTAACCTTTTATCACTACCTTATCATTACCCAATGAGGCCGCATGTGAGTCAGCAAGCTCTCGAAAACGTTTTTGAGGAATGGCAGAACAACCAGGCTCTGGCCGAACAGATGATCCCGCTTGTTGGGCGCCTTTATCGGCATAACAATGTTGTGGCTACCATGTTTGGGCGCTCGCTGATCAATCAGTCCGTTATTCGTATCCTGAAAGATCATCGGTTTGTGCGCAAAATTGAAGGAACAGAACTGTCGGTTGAGGACACCTTCCCCATCGTTGAAGCGATGAGTGCGCTTAATCTGGGGCCTGCTCATGTTGATGTGGGTAAGCTGGCGGTCATGTTTAAAAAGCAGGGCGGCGGTGATGTAAGCGCATTCTTGCATAACGAACTGCAGGATATTATTGGCGGTTATCAGCCGGGAGCCAGTAAAGGCGAGCCGCAGGATGTTGTGCTTTACGGTTTTGGGCGCATTGGTCGTCTGCTGGCGCGCGTGCTGGTTGAAAAAGCCGGTGGCGGAAACCTGTTGCGTTTGCGCGCGATTGTGGTGCGTGGGCGTGGCGATGTGGGTAAAGACCTTGAAAAGCGTGCCAGCTTACTGCGTCGTGACTCGGTGCATGGCCCGTTTGAAGGCACTATTTCTGTTGATGCCGAAGCGCGTACGCTTACTGTAAATGGCAATGTGGTTCAGGTTATTTACGCTGACTCACCCAGCGACATCGATTACACCACTTATGGCATCAAAAACGCGGTCATTGTTGATAATACCGGTATTTGGCGCGATGAGGCTGGCTTGGGTCAGCACTTGGAGTGTAAAGGCGTGGCCAAGGCGCTACTAACGGCGCCAGGTAAGGGCGATATTAAAAATATCGTTTACGGTGTTAACCACGCGACCATTGGTGAGAATGACCGTATTGTATCGGCGGCTTCCTGTACCACCAATGCCATTGTGCCCGTTCTAAAGGTGCTCAATGATCAGTACGGGGTCACCACCGGTCATGTGGAAACTGTTCATGCTTATACCAACGACCAGAACCTGATTGATAACTATCATAAGGGTGACCGTCGTGGCCGCAGTGCGGCGCTTAACATGGTGTTAACCGAAACGGGTGCGGCCAAAGCCGCAGCAAAAGCGCTACCTGAATTGGAAGGCAAGCTAACGGGCAATGCGATTCGCGTGCCGACGCCGAACGTCTCGATGGCCATTTTAAATCTGACGTTAGATAAGCCAACCGATGCTGCCGCGCTGAATGACTATTTGCGCCGTATGTCTATTGATTCGTCTTATCAGAAGCAGATTGATTATGTGGACTCTGCTGAAGTGGTTTCATCGGACTTCGTTGGCAACCGCCATGCTGGCATCGTGGACGCAAAAGCAACGATTGCTAACGGTAATCACGTAGTTGTGTACGTATGGTACGACAATGAGTTTGGTTACAGCTGCCAGGTTATTCGTATCCTGCAGCAAATGTCGAACGTACAGTTTTTAAAACTGCCACGCCACGCATAGTGCCTCTATGCCGGTGAATTAGCTGCGGAATAGCTTTTTCCATCGCGTCTGGATTGCTTAACGCCACCTTCGGGTGGCGTTTTTAATTGTAAAATCAAGTGTCATGGATGGCATGTAACACTTTATGTGGGCATCAGGGATGTGGTCATTGTCCGCGCTTATCTTTATAATGTTGTAGATTTTTCGGGGTGGTTCAAGCGTGCTTGGGCCTGACTGGTAACGATCTGACAGAAAACAACAATTCACTGAACAGAAAATAAGCATTCGAACCCCTTACCTTCGTATATCCGATCCATCAACTGGGCGAGACTATGATCGAAGTCAAAAAAGGCCTGGATCTCCCCATCACGGGAGCGCCCGAGCAGCGTATTGAAGATGCGCAGCCTGTGCGTTACGTGGCAATCCTGGGCACTGACTACGTTGGCATGAAGCCAACCATGGAAGTTCAGGAAGGGGATAAGGTCAAACTGGGCCAGCTGCTCTTTACCGATAAAAAAATTGAGGGTGTCCGTTTTACGGCACCTGCAAGCGGTGAAGTAGTATCCATTAACCGTGGCGAAAAGCGTCGCCTGCTATCTGTCGTTATTAAAGTTGACGAGAATGAAGAAGCGATGGCATTTGCTTCTCATGATCGTGCTTCTTTAGCGCAGCTTGACCGACAGTTGGTCGTTGACCAGCTCGTTGAGTCGGGGCTTTGGACAGCGTTACGCACACGTCCTTTCTCTCGTACGCCAGCTATTGATAGCATTCCTGCTGATATCTTTGTAACGGCCGTGGATACCCACCCGTTAAGCGCTGATCCAGCAATTGTCATCAATGAAGAAACCCAGGCATTTGAAGACGGCCTCAAGGTGCTAACACGCCTGACCGAGGGCAACGTTTTTCTGTGCACGGGGGCTGATGCCAATATCCCTGGCGGGGATATTGACGGTGTGAAAACCGAAAGTTTTGCCGGTCCGCATCCTGCGGGTCTGGTGGGTACGCATATCCATTATCTTTCGCCAGTCGCGCTGCACAAACAAGTCTGGCATATCGGTTATCAGGATGTGATCGCGTTTGGTAAGCTCTTTGCCGAAGGCAAACTGCATACAACTCGTGTTGTCGCTGTTGGCGGCCCACGCGCTGAAAAACCTCGTCTTCTGCGGACCCGCTTGGGAGCAAGTACCCAAGAGTTTTTGGCAGGCGAAGTCATCAAACCCGATGACACCCGAGTAATTTCCGGCTCGGTTTTTTCGGGTTTCTCGGCGGAAGGTCACCTGACCTACTTGGGGCGTTTCAGCAATCAGATTAGCTTGCTTGAAGAGGGCAACAAGCGTGCCTTGTTAGGCTGGCTTTCTCTTGGGGCCGATCGTCACTCGATTCTCGGTATTTACCTCTCGCGTATTAAAGGCCTGCGTAACTACGCGCCTACCACGTCGACCAACGGCTCTGAACGTGCCATGGTGCCGATTGGTACTTACGAGACGGTAATGCCGCTGGATATCATGCCGACTCAGCTGCTGCGCTCGCTGATCGTGGGCGACATTGAAGTTGCCATGCAACTTGGGTGTCTGGAGCTAGACGAAGAGGATCTGGCACTGTGCACATACGTTTGCCCCGGCAAATATGAGTATGGCCCTATCCTGCGTGACAACCTCGCCATGATCGAGAAAGAGGCCTGATAATGGGTATTCGACAAACACTCGATAATCTCGAGCCGCATTTCCATAAAGGCGGTAAGTACGAAAAGTTCTACCCGCTTTATGAAGCCGTAGATACGATTTTCTACTCACCCCCAAGCGTTGCCAAAACAACGTCGTTCGTGCGCGATGGTATCGACCTGAAGCGCATTATGATCACCGTTTGGCTGTGTACTTTCCCGGCAATGTTCTTTGGTATGTGGAACGCGGGTTGGCAAGCCAACGTGGCGATTGATGCAGGCTATGCCTCCATGGGTGGCTGGCGTGAAGCGATCCTGATGACTTTGGCTGGCGGGCATGATGCGGGTAGCTTGTGGTCCAACTTTGTTCTTGGCGCCACGTACTTCCTGCCTATCTACCTGGTCACTTTTGCCATTGGTGGTTTCTGGGAAGTACTGTTTGCCATCAAGCGTGGCCATGAAGTTAATGAAGGTTTCTTCGTTACTTCGGTGCTCTTTGCGCTGATTCTTCCGGCAACTATTCCGCTTTGGCAGGTAGCGCTGGGTATCACCTTTGGTGTCGTGATCGGTAAGGAAATTTTTGGCGGTACGGGCAAAAACTTCCTGAACCCGGCGCTCACTGGTCGTGCCTTCCTCTACTTTGCCTATCCTGCGCAAATTTCCGGCGACGCCATTTGGGTGCCCGCTGATGGCTATACGGGTGCAACGGTACTTTCGATGGCGTTCCAGGACGGCATGGGTGCAGTCACTAATGCGTTTAGCTGGTGGGATGCCTTCATTGGCTTTATTCCAGGCTCAGTAGGTGAGGTGTCGACGCTTGCGATCCTTGTCGGCGCATTGGTGCTGCTCTACACGCGTATTGCCTCGTGGCGAATAATGCTTGGCGTGTTCCTTGGGATGGTAGCCACCAGTACGTTGTTTAATCTGATTGGCTCCGATACCAACCCCATGTTTGCCATGCCGTGGTATTGGCACTTCGTGATAGGTGGGTTTGCATTCGGTATGGTCTTTATGGCTACTGACCCCGTCTCTGCTTCCATGACGACCCAGGGCCGTTTGATATTTGGTGCGCTCATTGGTGTACTGACGGTACTGATTCGCGTGGTTAACCCTGCCTTCCCCGAAGGCATCATGTTGGCAATTCTCTTTGCTAACCTGTTTGCACCATTGATTGACCACTTCTTCGTCCAGGCCAATATAAAACGCCGTATCAAGCGTACTGGCGTTCCGGCCGAGGAGACTGCCTAATGGCACAAGGTAATAACTCAATCAAGAAGGTCCTGATTGTCGCGTTTTCATTGTGTATCGTGTGTTCGGTAATCGTTTCGACGGCCGCCGTGGCACTACGTCCTGCGCAGCAGCTCAATCAGGAATTAGATCGTAAAACCAACATCCTTAACGTGGCGCGTTTATACGAGCCGGGGATGGATGTAGAGGAAGCGTTCCGGACCCAAATTACGGCGCGTGTGGTTGAGCTTGAAACCGGTGAGTATACCGATGAGTTTGACCCCGAAACGTTTGATGGGTTTGAAGCATCGCGTGATCCGGCAACCGGCCGCACACTGTCCGGAGACCGCGATATCGCCGGGCTTTCTCGGGTTGAAAATTACGCGACTGTTTATTTGGTCGGTAATGCAGACGACCCAGACCAAATCGTATTGCCGATTCGTGGGCAAGGCCTGTGGGGCCGGATGATGGGCTTTTTGTCGATCGAAGGTGACGGTAATACTATTATCAGTATTACCTACTATGACCACGGCGAAACGCCGGGCCTCGGTGGTGAAGTGAACAACCCGCGTTGGCAAGCGCAGTGGGAAGGCAAAGAAATTTACGCTGAAGAAGGTTCTCTTTCGCCAGCCATCCACTTAGCCAAAGGCGGCGCGAGTAACGAAAATGAAGTTGACGCGTTATCCGGTGCTACCCTCACCAGTAATGGTGTGACCAATATGCTGCAATTTTGGTTAAGCGAAGAAGGGTTTGGTCCGTACCTTGCGACATTCCGCAGTGGTGCTGATCCGGAAGATGCCGACAACACCGATACCGACTTCGAAGACGGTGAGGGGGCTTAATCATGGCGGACGTAAATGCAAAAAGCGTTTTAATAGCGCCTATTTTTCAGAACAACCCCATTGCACTTCAGATATTGGGGATCTGTTCTGCGCTGGCAGTAACGACCAGCATGAGCGTATCGTTGGTAATGGCGTTGGCCGTTATCTTTGTAACGGCGTTCTCAAGCTTCTTCGTATCGCTGATCCGGAACCATATTCCGTCCGCGATTCGTATTATTGTGCAGATGACGATTATTGCTTCATTGGTAATCGTGGTTGACCAGATCCTCAAAGCCTATGCTTATGAAATGTCCAAGCAGCTGTCGGTATTTGTGGGTCTGATCATCACCAACTGCATTGTAATGGGTCGTGCGGAAGGCTTTGCCATGTCCAACACTCCCGGCATGTCTTTCCTGGACGGTATCGGAAATGGCTTGGGCTATGGGTTCGTGTTGCTGGTGGTTGGCTTCTTCCGTGAGCTGTTGGGTGCGGGTAGTGTGTTCGGTTTTACTATCCTGCCTACCGTTCAAGATGGTGGCTGGTATGTGCCTAACGGCCTGCTGCTGTTGCCTCCGTCCGCCTTCTTTATTATCGGCCTGATGATTTGGGTTATGCGCTCAATCGATCCAGGGCAGGTAGAAGAGACTGAGTTCAAGATGAAGGAAAACTCCAAGCCACAGGAGGCTGTGTAAAATGGAACACTATTTAAGCCTTTTCGTCGCTTCGGTTTTTGTTGAAAACCTGGCCTTGGCATTCTTTCTGGGGATGTGTACTTTTCTCGCGGTCTCCAAGAAGGTTTCCTCCGCGTTTGGCCTAGGCATTGCGGTTATTGTCGTCCTGACTATTTCAGTGCCTGTTAATAACCTGGTATTCAACCTTCTGCTTGCGCAAGGTGCACTTTCCTGGACCGGTATTAGCGGTGCTGAGAACATTGATCTCTCATTTCTTGGGTTATTGAGCTATATCGGCGTCATTGCAGCACTAGTGCAAATCCTTGAAATGTTCTTGGATAAGTACGTGCCTGCACTGTATAACGCGCTTGGCGTATTCCTGCCGCTTATTACCGTCAACTGTGCCATCCTGGGTGGCGTGCTGTTCATGGTTGAGCGTAACTACAACTTCGGTGAATCCCTCGTTTATGGTTTTGGATCCGGTGTTGGTTGGGCGTTGGCTATTACGGCCTTGGCAGGTATCCGTGAAAGGCTGAAATACAGCGATGTGCCTGGTGGCTTGCAAGGGCTGGGTATTACTTTCATCACCGTAGGTCTGATGTCGTTGGGCTTTATGTCCTTCTCGGGCATTCAGCTCTAAACGGAGCCGGTTTTTCCCGGCGGCGCTCTGTGCTGCCGGGTTACAGGAAACCTCAGCAATAGGAAACCGACATGGTTGATACATCTGTCATCTTGCTCGGTGTTGTCATGTTCACGATCATCGTTATTAGCTTAACGGTGATCATTCTGGCAGCGCGCAGCAAGCTTGTGAGTAGCGGGGACGTGACGATTGAAGTTAATCACGACCCTGAGCACACCTTGACGACTCAGGCCGGTGGTAAGCTTTTAAACACCTTGGCGGCAAATGGTATTTTCCTCTCCTCGGCATGTGGTGGCGGTGGTTCTTGCGCCCAATGTAAATGCCGTGTGGAAGAGGGTGGTGGTTCCATTCTGCCGACTGAAGAGTCGCATTTCACCATGCGTGAAAAGAAAGAGGGCTGGCGGCTCTCTTGCCAGGTGCCCGTTAAGCAAGACATGAAGATCGAAGTACCTGAGGAAGTGTTCGGCGTTAAAAAGTGGGAAACCGAAGTTATCGCTAACCCTAACGTCGCGACCTTCATCAAGGAACTGAACCTAAAACTGCCTGAAGGCGAAGAAGTTGCCTTCCGCGCAGGTGGTTATGTTCAGCTGGTTGCACCGCCTTACGATATTAAATTCTCCGATTTTGATATCGAGGAAGAGTATCGCGGCGATTGGGACAAGTTTGGAATTTTCAAGGTTGCCCATAAGAGCAATGAGGAAGTGATTCGCGCCTACTCTATGGCGAACTACCCGGAAGAGAAGGGTATCCTCAAGTTCAACATTCGTATTGCTACACCGCCCCCAGGCAGCAGTCATCCGCCGGGCCTAATGTCTACCTACGTCTTCAACTTGAAACCTGGTGACAAGGTGACCGTAATGGGTCCGTTTGGTGAGTTCTTCGCCAAGGATACCGACGCCGAAATGATCTTTATCGGTGGTGGTGCGGGTATGGCGCCGATGCGTAGCCATATCTTCGATCAGCTTAAGCGTCTTAAGTCTAAGCGTAAAATGTCTTTCTGGTACGGTGCTCGCTCTTGGCGTGAAACCTTCTACAACGAAGAGTACGATCAGTTGGCAGAAGAGTTCCCGAATTTTGAATGGCATCTGGCGCTTTCTGATCCGCAGCCTGAAGATAATTGGGAAGGGCCGACGGGCTTTATCCATAATGTACTGTATGAAAACTATCTGAAGGACCATCCGGCGCCTGAGGATTGTGAATACTACATGTGTGGGCCGCCCATGATGAATGCTTCCGTGATTAAGTTGCTGCTTGATCTCGGGGTTGAGCCTGAAAATATCATGCTGGATGACTTCGGCGGGTAAGCGCTCAGGTAATCGAAAGTAGCCTTCGGGCACATTTGGGGCTGGCCGTAAGGTTGGCCCCATTTGTTTTGAATAGACTCAAGCCTACGCTACCTTCGCTAATAGGTGCTGAGCGGTGAATAAGTGCTTGGCAGTTATCAGTACGTGGCAGTTATCAGTACGTGGCAGCTAATAAGTATGTGTCAGCTAAGGTACAATTAAGGTATAGCGAGTATCTGGAAGGCACTAATTGCCTAAGCTGTTGTCGGTAGGTGGTGCATCCATAGCAATGCGGGGAGGTTAACATGGCGATTTGGCTACTGGTATTTGGCTTTATGGCGTTGATAATGTGCGCAATGGCGGTTGGCGTTTTAATGGGTCGTAAGCCTATCGCAGGTTCATGTGGCGGTTTAAACCAGATTGGTATGAAAGACGGCTGCGATATTTGTGGCGGTAAAGATGACGTATGTGAAGAGGAGAACCGCAAGCGAGGAAATGTGCGTCGCCGCAGTGATGAAAGCCGCGGAGCGGACTTGGGCTACGACGCTACACGGCGCTAGCACAATCCGTAACCGTATCGGAAAGAGAAAGAGTGCAGGGCGCAGCCGAGAGATCAGCTGCGCCTTATTATTGGGGAACGAGGAGACGCAGAGAGTATGGCGGTTCACAATTACGATGTCGTGGTTATTGGTACAGGCCCTGCAGGTGAAAGCGCGGCTATTAACGCCGCCAAGCACGGTAAGCGTGTAGCGATTATCGAAAAGCAGGCACAGGTAGGCGGTAACTGTACCCATTGGGGCACTATTCCCTCAAAAGCGTTGCGCCACCAGGTTAAGCAAATCATGGCGTTTAACACCAACCGAATGTTTCGCGATATTGGTGAGCCGCGCTGGTTTTCTTTCCCTAAAGTGATGGAGCGTTCGCGCGGCACGATTGATAAACAGGTAGAAATGCGTACTACCTTTTATGCACGTAACCGAATCGACTTGTTTCATGGTATTGCGCGCTTTAAAGATGCGCATACCGTGGTTGTGCGCGACCAGCATGAAGGAATGGAAGAGCTGGTCGCCAAAAAAATTGTGATTGCTACCGGCTCACGGCCCTATCGGCCCGCGGACATCAACTTCCGCCACCCACGTATCTACTGCTCTGACACTATTCTAAGCCTTTCTCATACACCGCGTACGTTAGTGATTTTTGGTGCAGGCGTTATCGGCTGTGAATATGCGTCAATTTTCTCAGGATTAGGCCTCAAGGTAGATCTCATCAACAACCGTGACAGCCTGCTTTCATTTCTTGATGATGAAATCAGTGATGCGCTCTCTTACCACCTGCGTAAACATGGCGTATTGATCCGTCATAACGAGGAATACGCGAGTGTAGAAGGCGATGAGTCTGGCGTTGTCGTACATCTTAAGTCGGGCAAGAAGATCCGCGCTGATGCGTTCTTATGGGCCAATGGTCGCACGGGCAATACCGATAGCTTGGGGCTTGAGAATATTGGATTAGAAGCCAATGGGCGCGGCCAGCTCAGCGTTGATGAACACTACCGTACGACAATTCCGCATATTTATGCCGCCGGTGACGTGATCGGTTGGCCAAGCCTTGCCAGTGCCGCGTATGACCAGGGGCTAAACCTTTGCAACGAGCTGCTCGATAAAGAGTATCGCTTCGTCAACGATGTACCTACCGGCATTTACACTATTCCTGAAATTAGTTCGTTTGGACCTAACGAGCGCGAGTTGACTGAAGCCAAAGTGCCCTATGAAGTCGGAAAAGCGTTCTTTAAAGATACCGCGCGTGCGCAAATAACCGGCGATGTCGTGGGTATGCTGAAGATTCTCTTCCATCAGGATACGTTGGAAATCCTGGGGATCCACTGTTTTGGTGACCAGGCCTCCGAGATTCTACATATCGGCCAGGCCATTATGCAGCAGCCGGGCGAAGCCAATACGCTTAAGTACTTTGTGAACACAACCTTTAACTATCCAACGATGGCAGAAGCGTACCGAGTGGCAGCACAAAATGGCTTGAACAGAGTGTTTTAACGCGTTTTGGGTAGTGTAAAGCGCAGGTGTAGTGTCATACATCGCTGTGTGAAAGGGGCCACCAGAAATTGCGTGGCCCCTTTTGCATACTTAATATTCATCCAGTAACTGCTGCGCGCGTGCCTGCCAACTGCCGTCTATTGATGCTGCCTGCATCAAGGCGTTGCGTGCTTCGTCGGGCTTATCCTGTTGCAGCAGCAAAATACCCAAGTTGAGCCAAGCGGCCCCCATGTGTGCATCGTGCTGGGTCGCTGCATCAAAGGCTGTCATCGCTTCCTTGGGCTGGCTGTCGGCGTACAGCGCGTTGCCCAGCGCAAACTGCGCCAGTGGGTCAGTTGGGTAGCGGTTAACCAAGGCTTGCCAACTGCTTAGAGCTTCTTTGGGGCCGTGAGCTTCTTCGTAAGCGCTAATAGCCTCCAGTGCATTACGGGCACTAATGCCTTCCGGCAGAGTGCCGGGGTTGGCCACAATAAATCCCCAGCGACCACTGCGCGCCCAGGTCGCATCAAAGCGGCTAAACGACAACGTATGTCGCTCACGTTCACCACTGCGCAGGATGAGCGTTTCATCAGGCAAATCAAATCCGATAGCCACCGCGTAGTGCCACATGGGATAAATAGGCAGTGACAGGTTCTGCATCACCACGACTGGGTCGCCGTTAGCCAAATGGTTTAACAGTGCATCCATGGTACCGCGAATGGGGTAGGCAAGCTGTTGGTGGCGGCGAACGGTGGACAGCATTTCAGGTTGAACGCTACCGTCACGCCCTGGCAAGAATACTTGCGGAATCAGCTGGTCAACGCCCACCTCAACGCCTTGGTAGTTCAACACCATGGCAAGCGTTGCCGGGCCACACTGGTACTCGCTTTGGGCAAAAAACGGCACGGCACGATTTTCTACCTGAGGGGTCAAGGCTTCGTAGGTGCTGTCGAGTAAAATGGGGCTGCGGGCACAGGCAGAAAGCAGTAGGGCGAGCATAAAAACGCCCGCAAAGCGGGCGTAGGGTAACAATGTTTTCATAGCGACTGGCTTAGCGGGTAAACGGATAAACGTCGGTTAAACCGAGAATATCAGTAATCAGCAAAATGATGAAAACGGCAAACAGGGCACCGATAACACCGCCGCCTGCACCGGCAGGCAACTGATCAAGCTGCTGAGCCATTTGCTGTGCTTCGGCATCGCTCAGAGCGGCAACGCGGGCATCCACCTCATCAAGATCTACACCCTGCTTTAGCAGCTGGTCCTGTACATCGGCACGGGCCAGAATTTCGTTTATCCGCTCACGGTCAGCGCCGACACGATCACCTGCTAAAACAGACTGAGTTGAAACTAAATCCATGGATTGGGGGGCGGCAGGCGCAGCAGCGACGGGCAGGCTGGTGATCACTAGCGCCGCGATCAAGAGTGTAGAGAGGTAAGCGCGCAATGTTTTCATCGTCTTCTTCCTTAGAGACTGGTCAGGGGTGTCGAGCATTGTGCTGCTCTAATCACTAGTATAGGAATAAAGAGGACAGGCTTTAAGTCTATTGTCCAATATGCTAATTATTTGCACTAATGCGATAGGTCCAGGCTGTTTCAGCAAGAATACCTTTACCGCCCGCCATGGTCATCGCCAAGTCATGAAGGCCTGGCCACAAGGGCACGTTAGCGGCCCCTTTAACGGCTAAGTCCAGCCGTTGGGCCATCAAAAGTAGCTTGTGCAAACGCTTCATGGGAAGACGCTTTATGGCCTTTTGATAAGCGGGGCGGCGCTTGTCAAAAATCATTGGCTTTTGGGTTTTGCAGGCGTGCTCAAAACTTTGCCCTTGATCCAGGTGCTGATGCAAAGAGAGTAGCGTGCGCAACTCACGGCTTAATGCCCATAACACAATGGGTGCTTCGACCCCTTCACTACGCAGCCCCTGCACTATGCGTGAGGCGCGGCTAACCTCACCTTTCAAGCAGGCATCTGCCAGGTTGAACACATCAAAGCGCGAGCTATCCTCTACGCCCTGGGCGATGCTCTCAACGTTTAAGCGGGTACCTTGCGGATGAATCAGCGAGAGTTTTTGAAGCTCCTGATCAGCGGCCAGCAGGTTACCCTCAGTGCGTTCACCCAGTAGGCGCGCAGCCTCAAGGTCAATCTGCAAGCCATGCATTGATGCTCGATCACGTAGCCAGTAGCCCAGGCGAGCATTATCTACGGGCCATACGGGGACAAACAGGCCGTGCTTATCAAGGGCTTTAAACCAGGCACTTTTCTGCTGTTTGCCATCCAGCTTACCCATGCTGAGTAGCAGTAGGTCGTCGCTGTTTGCGATGGTTTCAGCGTACTGCGCTAGTGCTTTGCTGCCTTCCTGGCCCAGTTTATGGGTGCCCAAGCGAACTTCCATCAACTTGCTGGTTGCAAATAATGAAAGGTTGCTGGCGGCCTCCAGTAAGCGGCCCCAGGCAAAGTTGGCATCTACGTCCAGTACTTCGCGCTCTTCAATACCGGCCTGGCGTGCGGCGGCACGTACCGCATCACAGGCATCGCGGTGCTGGAGCGGCTCATCGCCCGCTACGATGACGACCTTAGGCAGCGCTTTACTTAAGGCACCCGGCAATTGGTCGGCAAAAACCTTCACTCAACACCCTTAATGTTAACCAGGCGTTCCACAATACGTTGTGCTAGCTCCCGGGCAAGCGATCGCTCTGCTTCATTGAACAAGGTTTCACGATTGAGCAAATCATCATCGTTAACACGGATGGTTCTGCTGACAGATACGTTACTGCCGTTAAGCGCATAGGCATTGGTCTGACGCTGTTGCACCGAGAGCGTTGTGCTTAGCACCAGCTCGTGTTCACGGCTGGCGCGACTATCGCTACCAATACGTCGCTCCAATAAGGAAGGGGTACCTAACGTGACGCGCCAGGGCGCGTCAGGTCTCATCTCCGTTCCTAACTGTGTCAGGCGTGCACGTAGCTGCTGGGCCGTGGTGCTATTAATGTCCCCTTCCAGCGTAAGCGCAGGCAGGCTGGGCATAACGCTATGGCCGCGCAGATGAAAGCCACAACCGCTGAGCAGCACCGCCGCTGAAGCGGCGATGCTGGTTGTCAAAAATGTGCGTCGATTCATCCGCTTACCACAATGTTTACCAGCTTGCCTGGCACGACGATCACTTTACGGACCGTTTTGTCTTCCAGGTGGCGCTGGACGTTTTCGTTTTCCATCGCCAGTTTCTCGATGGCTGCTTTATCTGCACTAGCCGGTGCTTCCAGGCGTGCACGCAACTTACCGTTTACTTGCACGACAAGTTCAATGCTATCGCGAGTAAGCGCTACTTCATCAAGCACTGGCCACTGCACTTCAATAGCGGGTTCTGCATGCCCCAGGTTCTGCCACAACTGATGGCACACGTGCGGAGTGATTGGAGAAAGCAGCAAGATACATGCTTCCAGCGTTTCACGGCTTACCGCTAAACCAAGCTCAGAGGTGTCATCAAACTTGCCAAGTGCGTTGGAAAGCTCCATGACTGCCGCGATAGCGGTATTAAAGGTGGTGCGGCGGCCAATATCGTCGCTGGCTTTCTTGATGGTTTCATGCGTTTTTCGACGCAGTGCTTTTTGGTCATCATTAAGCGCATCAACCTTCAGCTCACCTGGTGTGCCGACTTCAAGATGCTCGCTCACTTGGCGCCAAATGCGCTTGATGAAGCGGTGCGCACCTTCAACACCTGAATCAGACCATTCCAGCGACTGCTCGGGCGGGGCCGCAAACATCATAAACAAGCGGACAGTATCAGCACCGAACTTGTCGATCATTGACTGCGGATCAACGCCGTTATTCTTCGACTTGGACATTTTTTCGATGCCGCCCATCTCAACCGGCTGACCATCACTTATCAAGATAGCGCTTAGCGGACGGCCTTTCTCATCACGCTGAACGTCGACATCGTCCGGGTTGAACCACTGTTTACCGCCGTTATCGGTATGGCGATAGTAGGTTTCCGCGATGACCATGCCTTGGGTAAGTAACTGCTGGAAGGGCTCATCAGAATCCACCAGGCCAAAGTCGCGCATCAGCTTATGGAAGAAACGTGCGTATAGCAGGTGCAAAATGGCGTGCTCGATACCGCCGATATAAAGATCAACCGGTAACCAGTAGTTGGCGCGATCATCCAGCATGGCGTCATGGTTATCGGCGCAGCAGAAGCGCGCAAAGTACCAGGAGGACTCCATAAAGGTGTCAAACGTATCGGTTTCGCGTACCCAACCATCGCCCAGGTCGGAAAACTCAGGCATTTTCTTGAGCGGTGAGCCGGAGGCGTCAACCGTCACTTCCATGGGCAGTGATACCGGGAGCTCTTCATCGGTCAGCGGAACGGTCTGGCCTTCCGGGCCGTATTTAACCGGAATCGGCGCCCCCCAATACCGCTGGCGGGCAACCCCCCAATCGCGCAGGCGATAGTTGGTTTTAACCTCGCCACGGCCCATTTCGGCAAGTTTTGCGGCAATCGCGTCAAAGGCCTGCTCAAACTCCAAGCCATCGAACTCACCGGAATTGATCAGCGCGCCATGCTCAATATACGCTGCTTCGGAAAGGTCGGGCGTATTGCCGTTTTCATCGGCAATAACAGGTTTAATATCGACACCGTACTTGGTGGCGAACTCCCAGTCGCGCTGGTCGTGGGCAGGTACTGCCATGACAGCGCCGGTGCCGAACTCCATAAGTACAAAGTTGGCCACAAACACCGGAACTTTAGCGCCGCTAAGCGGGTGAATGGCGACATGACCGGTGGCCATGCCAAGTTTCTCTTTAGTGGCCATTTCAGCTTCTGAGGTGCCGCCTTTGGCGCACTCTTCACAGAAGGCTGCCAGCTCTGTGTTTTGTTCTGCCGCCTGTTTGGCAAGCGGGTGGCCAGCGGCTACCGCGACGTAGGTAACCCCTGACAGCGTATCCGGGCGAGTGGTGTAAACGGCTAGTGGTTCAGCCGCGCTACCGTCTGCTGCTTCGATATCAAACGTCAGCTCAACACCACGCGATTTACCAATCCAGTTGCGCTGCATGGTTTTGACCTGCTCAGGCCATTCTACTTTGTCCAGGTCGGTCAAAAGCTCATCGGCGTAGTCGGTGATCTTCAAGAACCACAGCGGAATTTCCTTACGCTCAACCAGCGCACCTGAGCGCCAGCCGCGGCCGTCAATGACCTGCTCATTGGCTAGTACGGTCTGGTCAACCGGGTCCCAGTTCACTGTGGACATCTTCTTGTAAACCAGGCCTTTCTCGACCAATTTGGTAAAGAACCACTGCTCCCAGCGATAGTAGCTGGTATCGCAGGTGGCGAATTCGCGGCTCCAGTCGTAGGCAAAGCCTAGCGCCTTCAACTGGTTGCGCATGTAATCAATGTTTTGGTACGTCCATTCCGCAGGCGGCACCTGGTTTTGGATCGCTGCGTTTTCCGCAGGCATGCCAAACGCGTCCCAGCCCATGGGCTGCATCACATTTTTACCCTGCATGCGCTGGAAACGTGAAACGACGTCACCGATAGTATAGTTACGCACATGGCCCATATGCAGCTTGCCGCTGGGGTAGGGGAACATGGATAGGCAGTAAAACTTCTCGCGGTTCGCGTCTTCTACTGCTTTGAAGCACTGATGTTTGTCCCAGTACTGCTGGGCGTCACGTTCAATTTCACGAGGGCTATAGTGTGCGTCCATCGGTTTTTTTAATGCCTTGGCGTATTCGCCCAATAGGGCGCAAAGTGAATGGTAGATGACGACTGTCAGATAAGTAGTGTCGATTGTATCCTATGAAGGGGTATCCTTGAACGGCAAGCTGATGATAGGAAACACCTGCGTCGACAAAAGGAGAGGCATCATGAGTGAACAACACAATGACCACCGCTTGCGCGAAGGCTATGAGCGCTTGCTGGAGCGCATGCAGCATGGCGCAAATGACTTAACCTGGGACAACCTGCAAAAGGATTTAGACGACGCAGTCGCTTTTGAAGCGGAGCTTGAAGAGTACACGAAAGATGAGCTGGCCCTGCTGCGTGCTTGGGTTGAGCGCGACTTAAAAGATATGCGCCACTACCTGGCAGATACCGGGATGCAGGTCGCTACCTGGTTGGGTGTCGATATCAGCGGGCTTTCACGTCGCGTTGCGGAGTCACTACTTTCCATCGCAGATCGAAGCATTGTAGAGCGTGAACGCTTTGATGACGATCTTGAGGCGGCTCGGGCAGATTACTGCGAAGGTGAAATGGCAGCACCGGGTTTGATGGCCTGTGTCCACTGTGATGCCCAGGTAATGCTGCCCCATGTGGCGCGCCTTGAGCCTTGCCATCAATGTGGTCACCGCTACTTTTATCGGTTTCCCAGTAAGATTATCGAAACCTGAGCATCTCTCTAACCGCTAACAAACGGTGTGGGCAGCGAGGGCGGGTCAGAGCAGGGGCTCGCCGAAGGGGGCTGCCCCTGTTGCGTTGGTAATTCCGTGTGATGCAGCAGGCGATGAGCTACGTCACCAGATAGCTCATCGCCGTGATTGAGGCTAGCGAAAGTAGACTCATCACCGCTGCATAAAGAAGATTGTTCTTCATCATGTGGTAACCGTTGATCCCGTAGCGGCCCTGAAGGCTTAGGTTAATCCCTGATAAAGGCCCGACGCTGGTGCCCACGGCCCATGAACATAAACAGACAAACGCAAACAGAGTGTGCTCTCCACCGTGCAAACTTACGATAGAGGCCAGCACCGATACCCCAATAATTGGGTGGAGCCCCACTAGCGCACTCAGCACAATGCTGAGAAAACTGATCATGCCTTGCTGCGCGCCAAAGGTTTCGAATAGCGTCCAATCGTTGCCCGCTACGGCAGCCACAAGCGCTGAAAGCCCCAGCGTAAAAAGCCCCGCCGCTAAAAACAGTGAGACTTCTCCTCGCATGGCCGGGAGCCGTGTGGTGGTGTGTTGGCGAACACGCCACAACGTATAGCCGGTGCCTTCGCGCAGGTTATAGATCAAGGCAACGGCCGGGATCAAAAAAGTAATAATGCCAACGATTGAGAGCCTGGGCGTTAGCCAGAAATGAAACACCATGACCAACAAGGCCATGATCACGGGCATTAGCAGGCTACGCGGTGCCAGAGAAAAGCCATACACCTCACGTAAATCAAATCGACGGCCAAGTTCAAGCGTCGTTAGCAACCCGGAAATCATTGCTAATGGGAATCCAAAGAGTGCCACGTAGGAGTACTGCATCTGCGGTGCGAGTGCGATCACTATTCCCATGGAAGCAAAAAACGGTGACCATAGCGCGGCACTTGAAAGCCCTCGATTCAATGCCAGGTACTGTGGAATCGTTAAAGGAGCCGTTCGTGCCAATCGGTCACCGACCATAATAACGGTTGATATATTCAAAATCGTGCCCAGAAAATGCACGCCAAGCCAGGTACGTAATACGCCGCCACTGCCCGTTAAGCGTTTGCCTGGCGCTTTTTTTCGCCCTTGCTGTTTACCTACCAGGGAAATAAAGCTGACGCCTACCAGCATGGCCACTACAAAGGCATTGCCCTGCAGCATAGCGGGCCAATCTACGTGGTTATGGTAATAAAAACGCGCCACCAGCAGCATTAATATGCCCAAAACCATCAACACGCCGGCCTGAAAACGTGAGCGCTTGGGAATGTCCTTCCACAGCAATATCACGGCGAGCCACAACACATAGCTCACTGCGTGCGCCGTGTTTATCAGACCGGTAAACCCAAGAATCTGTGCGATCAACCCAAGCAGAATCAGCACACCCGCCAAGCGCTGCCGAAAAGTCGTTTCTTGCATGCTAAACCCTTAAAGTGAATTAGCAGGCTAATAGGGTTGGCACTGAAAGGCTAGTCGCAGCCGATATGCTATCAATAAATTGATGAGGTTTTTAATGAAAATAAGGTCAATGAACAGCGCTGATTTGGATGAAGCTGCAAACGTTCATTCACTGGCATTTCCTCGCCAAACGCATTCGTATGAATGGTTGAAATGCAGCCTCAGTGCCACTCCTCGATTTCTCTGCTTTGTCGTAGAGGAGCAGTGTAGCGTTATTGGATATATTGTTTGGATGCAAAAGAGCGGCTTCCGTCCAGAGGCGGTTCTGGAGTTAGAGCAATTGGCAGTATTGCCAAATCATCAAGGTAAAGGGGTTGGGAAACAATTAATCGAAAATTCACTCCCTTTGGTTAAAGAGCAGCTGGCAAAGCAGGGTTCCACGTTAAAGCACGTATTGGTCACCACTAGAGCGGATAACGTTGCTCAACGGTTATATAGATCCACATTAGGTGCTGAGATTGAAGCCACTATT
>NZ_JBQSXL010000017.1:0-89734 GCF_052378165.1 Halomonas sp. AOP30-A1-24 | reverse complement strand
TAAGCAATACGGTGAGTACAGCGCTTTATATGAATCAAGCGCAAACTGCTGAACAGGCCCAAATGCAGATATTCAAAGACGCATTGGATATTCAGGCTCAACAGGTCACGGAAATCATGGCGTCAGCGGATATGGGCGCTGAACCCAATCTTGCTCAAGAAGGTAATGTGGGTACGCAGGTTAATACCTACGCTTAGAACGTTATCCGCGACCACCATCAGCTAGCATTTTAAAGCGCCGACCCGTTCGGCGTTTTTTTTATTGGGCTCAAAAGTGATTTTGCAGGCCTCGCTCGCGCGGACACATGTAGTAGCCCTTAAAAACTCCCAGCATCCATCATGTGTCTTCCCCCAAGGGTTTCAAGGCGCAGGTTTCAATGAACATGGCACCAAAACGGTCATAACGTTACAATCTCGCCCAATTCTGAATCACTCAGCCAGAGTCGCGTTACGTTGCTGAGTACTAATTTCTGTAGAGGCAAGATGAAAGACACTCAGTTAGCCCAGGAAGCGGATCTGCGCCGCACATTCGCTATCATTTCGCACCCTGATGCGGGTAAAACAACCATCACCGAAAAAATGCTGCTGTTTGGGAATGCTATTCAGCTGGCAGGCTCGGTGAAAAGCAAGCGTAATGACCGACACGCGACGTCTGACTGGATGAAGATGGAGCAGGAGCGGGGGATCTCGGTGACGACCTCCGTTATGCAGTTCCCCTATGGCGGCCGTGTTGTGAACTTGCTGGATACGCCAGGGCACGAAGACTTTTCGGAAGATACCTACCGAACGCTGACCGCCGTTGACTCCGCTTTGATGGTGATTGATGGCGCCAAGGGTGTCGAAGATCGGACCATCAAATTGATGGAGGTGTGTCGTTTACGTGCCACGCCCATCCTGACCTTTATTAACAAAATGGACCGTGATATCCGTGACCCTATTGAGGTGATGGACGAAGTCGAGACCGTTTTAAATATTCAGTGCGCGCCCATGACATGGCCTGTCGGTATGGGGCGTCATTTCAAGGGTGTCTACCACCTTTACAATGATGTTATCCATCTTTATACCCAGGGTCAGGGCAGCCATATTCCGGAAGACAAGCGCATTGAGGGCTTGGATAGCCCTGAAGTTGATGCCGTTCTGGGCGAAGAGCAGGCCGAAGAGCTACGTATGGAAGTTGAACTGGTACGGGGCGCTTCGCACACGTTTGATCTTGAGGCTTATCGGCGAGGTGAGCTTACGCCCGTCTACTTCGGTACTGCGATGGGGAACTTTGGTGTACGCGAAATGCTGGACGGCTTCGTCGAGTATGCGCCTGCCCCTCAGCCGCATAAAACTGACCTGCGTGAAGTAACCGCTCACGACGAGCGTTTCACCGGGTTTGTATTTAAGATCCAAGCCAATATGGATCCTAATCATCGTGACCGTATCGCTTTTTTACGTGTTTGCTCCGGCAAATATGAGAAGAACATGAAGATGCGCCATGTACGTATTGGCAAGGATGTCAAAATTGCTGATGCGTTGACGTTTATGGCATCTGATCGCTCCCATGTAGAAGAAGCCTGGCCGGGTGACATTATTGGCTTGCATAACCATGGCACGATCCAAATCGGCGATACCTTTACCGTTGGCGAGGATATGCGTTTTACCGGTATTCCTCACTTCGCGCCTGAGCTTTTCAAGCGAGTTCGCCTGAAAGACCCGCTGAAAATGAAAGCGCTTCAGAAGGGCTTGCAGCAGCTGTCCGAAGAGGGCGCTACTCAGGTCTTCATGCCTATGGATAACAACGATCTAATCCTGGGGGCGGTGGGCACCTTGCAGTTTGACGTGGTCGCCCATCGGCTAAAGGAGGAGTACAAGGTCGATTGTCTGTATGAGGGGGTCAACGTACAAACGGCCCGTTGGGTATATTGCGACGATGCCAAAATGCTCGAAGAGTTTAAGCGTAAAGCCAGCACGAATTTGGCTATTGATGGAGGCGGTTACTTAACCTACATCGCACCTACTCGGGTTAATTTACAAATGACCCAGGAGCGCTGGCCCGATATTCGCTTCCAGCCCACACGAGAGCATTAAGTTAGCTACTCTTTAAGCTAAGCAAAGGTTGGCAAGCCCAAGGAGGGGCTTGCGTGGTATATCAACAGGGAGGCCCGACAGTGCTAATCGATGCCCATTGTCATCTGGACTTTAGCGCGTTTGATCAGGACCGCGATGCTGTTTTTGCAGCAGCACACGCGGCCGGTGTCTCTCATTTCATTGTGCCTGGCACTACTCGGAAGCGCTGGCAACAGGTGCTGGCGCTAGGCGAGCGCAATGATGTTAGTGTGTGCTTGGGCCTCCACCCCTATTTTATGGAACAGCACCAGCGCGATGAGGATATCCTTGCGCTGGAGCAGGCGCTGTATTCAAATCCACAGGTGGCAGCGGTTGGGGAGTGCGGCATTGATGCACGCTTTACAGATTCCTGGGAGCCGCAGTGGCGCCTTTTCGATGATCAGCTTCGCTTGGCCAAGCAGTACAAGCTTCCTGTCGTGGTTCACTGTGTGCAGGCCAATGACAAGGTCAGTAAACGACTGCGCCAGTTAGCGCTTCCACAAGCGGGGCTGATTCACGCCTTCTCTGGCTCTATAGAGCAAGCCCAAAAGTTTTTAGACGGAGGCTTTGTGCTAGGGCTTGGGGGCACTGTTACCTATGAGCGTGCTCAGCGGCTGCGGCGAACGGTAGCGGCACTGCCCAATGATGGCTTTGTACTGGAAACAGATAGCCCTGACATGCCCCTTAGCGGTCATCAGGGTGAGCGTAACGAACCCCAATGTGTTGCTCGCGTGTGTCGCGTCGTGGCAACGCTGCGCAACCAAACAGAAGAAGAGGTGGCGGCACATAGCAGTGCCAATGCCGCCCGATTGTTTAACCTTAAGGCTTTTCAGGATTCTTAAACGAGTGAGTTTAGCCCTTGTAAGCCTAGTCCTTTTAAACCTGGCCCTTTAACGTGGCCACCAGTTGTTCAGGGTCAAGCCGTTCAATAGCGTAGGGTAGCGGCAGTAGGGTGATTGCGTTGCCTTCCCAGTAAAGCGGTATCGCTTCTTCTGTCGCCTTGGTATTCATCACTGCCAGTAGCTCCACGCTATCATTATCGCGCCTTACGCTTGCAACGACCTCGCCCATGGCTTTATCCAGCTCGGTTTTTATGCTGGCGCCTGTCTCGGGTAGCGTTGTCGATGTAAGTTCAGCGTGAACCAAGCGTTTTTTAACTTGTCCACGAAAGTGTGCTCGGGCTACCACTTCCTGTCCTGTGTAGCAGCCCTTTTTAAAGCTAATGCCCCCTAGTGCTTCCCAGTTCAGCATTTGAGGCAGAAATTGATCCTGCTGAGCCTCTGAGAGCCAGGCAATTCCGCTGCGAATGTCGGCAAGTTGCCAGGCAGCCTGCTGGGCTTCGTCATCCACCACCTGTTGAGAGGATGCCTCTGTCGTTGTCTCTGTCGTGCAAAACAGCCAGCGAGGCATTTCCCCGGCCACGCGTACAACGCTTGATTGTTCATTAACGCTTTGTGCGTATGGTTGTTCAGGAAGGGTTAATCCCAGTGACTCAGCTAAGGTGTCTGCTGCTTTGCTGGCGCCAATAAACGTGATGTTTGTGTTATGGATCAATTCAGCCTGATAAAACGCGGCAAATTTTTTTAAATGGGCCGCCAGCGAGTCGGCAAGAGAGACACTAAGGATAAGTCTAAAGTGTTCAGCGTTAAGGCGCAGCAGCTGACCATTGGCGAGCATTCTTCCTTTGGGTGTGCAAAAACACGTAAGAGGGGCAAACTCGCCATCCGCTAAACTTACCTGAGCGCTTGTTTGGCCCTGCAGAAATTTTTCAGCATCTGCCCCTGTTACATCCAGCGCTGCCAAGTGATGAAGGCGCACATTGTCGGTGATCGCAGTAGAGGGGATAACCGTTGCCATATAGACTCCTGATGAGTAGCTGATCGCTGAAAGTAGGATTAGGACGCCGCGCTTCTCAACCTGTGGGCGAATGATACTAATTGCAAGGTGTAATAGCGTGCTAGAATCTTTCTGTTGTATCAGTTTTGCATAAGGTTAAGTGAGGAGGGTAGCGTAATGGCACAGCAATCGTTAACGTTTCAAGGCGTAAAAAACGCTGATCAAGTCAACAAGATTACCACGGCGTTGATGATGTTGGAGGGGGTTGATAGTGCAGAGGTAGGTCGCCACGGCGCAGATGTGGATGGCCGTGTTAAACGTGAGGCACTGATCAACGCTGTAGAGAAGCTCAAACTGGGAGTGAAAGTATCCTGATGCATCCGCCTATTACGGTAATCAGCCAGCGTAACCATGTATTTCGCCAGCGTATTGAGGTCGATAGCCTGGAGGCCCTGTATGCCGATGTTCCCACTCTGGTCGGAGGCGAAGGCAGTGCGCCCGACCCACATGACTATTTCGATATTTCTCTGGGAACGTGTAAGGCCATTACGGTGCAGATGTATGCCAAGCGCAAGAAGTGGCCGCTTACCGCGATTACTGTCACGGTGCAGAGGGACGACAGTGAGGAAGCGCATGGAACTTATAAATTGAATGTAGCGTTAACACTGCATGGGATCAGCGACCCGGAACAGCGGGCACGCTTGGAAGAGATCAGCCATCGCTGCCCCATCCAGCGCCTGATGACGCAGGCAACTGTCGATATCACTACGCACATTATTTAACTTTTCATTCAGGAGCAATGATGAGCAAAGAGTTTCGGTTACAGTCGAAATTTAAGCCTGCCGGTGACCAGCCAAATGCGATAAAAGACTTGGTAAGTGGCCTGGAGTCAGGACTTGCCCATCAAACGCTGCTGGGTGTAACCGGGTCGGGCAAAACATTCACCATGGCGAATGTGGTTGAGCAGCTTCAGCGCCCGACCATTGTGATGGCACCTAACAAAACCCTCGCGGCTCAGCTTTATGGAGAGTTTAAGTCCTTCTTTCCGGATAATGCTGTCGAGTACTTTGTTTCGTATTATGACTACTATCAGCCCGAAGCCTACGTACCATCATCGGATACGTTTATCGAAAAAGATGCCTCTATCAATGATCATATTGAGCAGATGCGTCTCTCGGCAACCAAGGCGTTGCTTGAACGTCGTGATGCGCTCATCGTTGTTTCCGTTTCTGCTATTTACGGGTTGGGTGATCCCGACCAGTATTTAAAAATGCGTCTGCACTTTACCCGCGGCGAGTTGATTGATCAGCGTGCCTTTTTGCGCCGTTTGGCGGAGCTTCAATACACCCGTAATGACATGGACTTCCGCCGAGGTACGTACCGCGTGCGCGGGGATGTTATTGATATTTTCCCTGCTGATTCTGATGAGGATGCGGTACGGGTTGAACTGTTTGATAACGAAATTGACTCTATTCGAATTTTTGATCCGCTAACCGGGGACATACGGGGTCAGGTTCCGCGTATGACAATTTACCCCAAGTCTCACTATGTGACGCCGCGTGAAACCATTTTAGGCGCGATTGACTCCATAAAAGATGAGTTAAAAGAGCGCCTTGAATGGATGCGTAAGCATGAACGCCTGGTAGAAGCGCAGCGCCTTGAACAGCGTACCCTTTACGATATCGAGATGATGCTAGAGCTGGGTTACTGCAACGGTATCGAGAACTACTCACGCTACTTATCCGGGCGTGCGCCTGGCGAGCCGCCGCCCACGTTTTTTGACTACCTGCCTGACGACGCGCTGCTGTTTATTGATGAGTCTCACGTCAGCGTGCCTCAGGTGGGTGGTATGTATAAGGGGGACCGTTCACGTAAAGAGACGCTGGTGGAGTATGGTTTCCGCTTGCCTTCGGCGTTGGATAACCGTCCCATGAAATTCGAAGAGTGGGAATCCATTGTCCCTCAGGCTATTTTTGTTTCGGCAACACCGGGTAAATACGAGGCCGAGCATGCTGGTCAAGTCGTTGAACAGGTTGTGCGTCCTACGGGGCTGCTGGATCCTGAAATTGAAGTGCGCCCGGCCAGCACCCAGGTGGACGATCTGCTTTCCGAGATCGGCTTGCGTACTGCCGTCGGTGAGCGCGTACTGGTGACAACGCTTACCAAGCGTATGGCTGAAGATTTAACAGAATACTTTGATGAGCATGGGGTACGTGTACGCTATTTGCACTCCGATATCGATACGGTCGAACGGGTAGAAATTATTCGTGATCTGCGCCTGGGCAAGTTTGATGTGTTGGTAGGTATTAACCTGCTGCGCGAGGGGTTGGATATTCCAGAAGTTTCGTTGGTGGCGATTCTTGACGCTGACAAGGAAGGCTTCCTGCGTGCAGAGCGCTCGCTAATTCAGACCATTGGACGCGCGGCACGTAACGCCCACGGTAAAGCCATTTTGTACGGTGATCGCATCACCGACTCCATGCGTAAAGCGATTGATGAGACAGAGCGTCGCCGAGCCAAACAGCAAGCGCACAATGAAAAGCATGGTATTACGCCAACCACCGTGACGCGCTCCGTGGCAGATATTCTGGAAGCTGCGCAAACCCCCGGCAAAAAGAGCAGCCGCAAGCGTGGGTCCGAGCGTAAGGTGGCAGAAGGTGCCGGTGATTATGATATCGCCAGCATGGGGGCGCATGATTTGTTAGCCGCTATCAGCAAGCTGGAAGACGCAATGTTTGAGGCAGCGCAGAATCTGGAGTTTGAAGAAGCAGCGCGCCTGCGCGATCAACTGCATCAAATGAAAGAAAAACAGCTGGCGCTAGGATAGAGATATGCCAGAAGGCCCCGAAATCCGGCGGGCAGTCGAGCCGAGCGCATAATTAGAAACTTATACCGTTATCTTGTTTTGGATTGTCAAAACATCACTATCAAACTCATTCAATGGTAGTTAAGAAATCGTAGAAGCTGCCGCTTGGGGATCAATACGGTATACTGCTTGCACGCTTAAACGGCTATTTCCACCTTCGTTAAAGTAGCCGTAGACAAGACGAAAACCAAGGAGCTGTTACTCCATGACCGTGATTCGCCAGGACGACGTGATACAAAGCGTTGCCGATGCTCTGCAGTATATCTCTTACTATCATCCTAAAGATTTTATTGATGCCATGGATGCGGCATATAAACGGGAACAAAACCCGGCTGCAAAGGATGCTATCGCGCAGATTTTGATTAACTCAAGAATGTGCGCCACTGGCCATCGGCCTATCTGCCAGGACACGGGTATTGTGACCGTCTTCGTTCATGTAGGCATGAACGTTACTTGGGACGCGGATATGAGCTTGGACGACATGGTCAACGAAGGAGTTCGCCGCGCTTACCAGTTGCCCGATAACGTGCTGCGTGCATCCGTGCTGGCAGACCCGGACGGGAAGCGCCAAAACACCAAAGATAATACGCCGGCTATTATCCACCACAAGCTGGTGCCAGGTGACAAGGTCGACATTCACGTTGCGGCAAAAGGCGGCGGTAGTGAAGCGAAATCCAAGTTCGCGATGCTCAACCCCTCTGACAGCGTTGTCGATTGGGTCATGGAGCAGCTTCCCAAAATGGGGGCAGGGTGGTGCCCGCCGGGCATGTTGGGTATTGGGATTGGTGGTACGGCTGAAAAAGCGATGCAAATCGCAAAAGAGGCACTGCTTGACCCTATTGATATTCAGGACCTGCAAGCACGTGGCCCGAGCAACCGCGCTGAAGAGCTACGGTTAGAGCTTTTTGATAAGGTTAATAAAAGTGGTATTGGCGCTCAGGGTCTCGGCGGCCTTACCACGGTGTTGGACATAAAAGTAAAAGATTACCCGACCCACGCGGCGAATAAGCCGGTTGCGATCATTCCTAACTGTGCGGCAACTCGCCATGCGCATTTCACGCTAGATGGCTCAGGCCCTGCAGCGCTTGACCCGCCGAAGCTGGAAGACTGGCCAGAAATCACCCGTGAAATGGGTGATAACGTGAAGCGCGTTAATCTGGATACCGTAACACCCGAAGAAGTTAAAACCTGGCAGCCAGGTGATACGCTGTTACTGAATGGCAAACTACTGACTGGTCGTGATGCTGCTCATAAGCGCATGGTGGATATGCTGGCGAAAGGCGAGCCACTGCCTGTTGATATGAAAGGCCGGTTTATCTATTACGTTGGCCCAGTTGACCCGATACGTGACGAAGTGGTGGGGCCAGCAGGGCCCACAACGGCGACGCGGATGGATAAATTCACGCGCACCATGCTCGAAGAAACCGGACTTTTGGGTATGGTGGGTAAAGCGGAACGTGGCCAAGTGGCCATAGACGCAATCCGCGATAACGAGGCTGTCTACTTGATGGCGGTGGGTGGCTCGGCTTACCTGGTCGCTCAGGCAATTAAAAAATCCCGGGTCGTTGGTTTTGAGGACTTGGGGATGGAAGCCATCTATGAGTTTGAAGTAGAAGATATGCCGGTCACCGTAGCGGTTGATAGCCAAGGCACTTCGGTTCATCAAACCGGACCGGCCAAATGGAAGGAGATTATTGCTCAAACGGCATAAGGCAGTCTGTGCTGTGATGAGTGATTAAATTACAGAAGCCCCGTTCATACGGGGCTTCTGTGCATTGAGAACCATAGCGATACCCTGTTTCAAATATCCATACGTTTAATGGAGATGTAGGTATGGTCTCTTGGCTGATAGGGACAAGCATTATGCTGATACACCTGTTAGGGGTGATGTCGGCGATCATGGCGCTAATGTCTAGCCGGACATCACAAGGTGCCGTCGCATGGATTATCTCTCTTCTTACCTTTCCTTATATCGCTTTACCGGCCTATTGGTTCTTTGGTCGGCCGCGCTTTTATGGATACGTAATGGCCCGTGGCGAGCGCGATAGCGTGTTAAGGCGTGTGCTTGCTCGCTACCAGGAAAGCTCCTTGCCTTATTTAGTCCCGTTTTCTAATTCTGATACACAAGCAGTAGAGCAGTTGGCCATGATGCCTCTCACTCGGGGCAATAGCGCTGAGTTGCTTATTGATGGTGACGCCACGTTCAATAGCTTGTTTAACGGTATTGATGAAGCAGAACACTATTTACTGCTGCAGTTTTTTATTGTGCGAGATGATGCGCTGGGCCGCCGTCTTCAACAGCACTTGCTGGGTGCCGTACGCCGCGGGGTACGGGTGTATTTTCTTTACGATGAAATTGGTAGTCGCAAACTCAATGAGGGCTATTTTCGGGAACTGGCCGGAGAAGGCGTGGAAGTCAGCCCGTTTCGCTCCTCAAGAGGCTTTAAACATCGCTTTCAGCTCAATTTTCGTAACCATCGCAAGGTAGCTGTTGTCGATGGTAAGCGGGGTTGGTTAGGGGGCTTTAATGTGGGGGTTGAATATCTGGGCCAGGACCCTCGCCATGGGCCTTGGCGTGACACGCACCTGGTACTGGAAGGGCCCAGCGTATTGGGGCTACAAGAAGCTTTTTGGGAAGATTGGCACTGGGCAACGGGGGAGGTCACCAGCTTGAATTGGCAGGCTGAAAGCCACCCTAATATTGATCAGAATGTTGTTATTGTCCCTTCAGGCCCAGCGGACAAACAGGACACTGCCAGCCTGTTGATTCAGCAATTGATTCATAGTGCAACGCATCGGCTATGGGTCACCAGCCCCTATTTTGTACCCGACCAAGGCGTTCAGGATGCGCTACGCTTGGCCGCCATGCGGGGAATTGACGTACGAGTGATGATTCCCGAGCGGCCAGACCACCTGCTGGTATTTCTCTCGGCCTTTGCTTTTTTGGCCGATATGTTAAAAGCAGGCGTTAAAATATACCGTTATCAACCTGGGTTTCTGCACCAAAAAGTAATTCTGATTGATAATGATGCCGCCACCGTAGGTACGGTAAACTTGGATAATCGTTCATTTCGCTTAAATTTTGAAATTACAGCGTATATTCCTGACACCATATTTGCCGCCGAAGTGCACACCATGTTGGTGAAAGACTTTAATGATTGTCGGCGTATCACAATTGATGAAATTCAACAGCGTCCATTATGGAAAAAAGTAGTATCACGGGCGGCGTATTTAATGTCGCCTGTCCAATAGCAATAATCGGCAAAGGAGTGTTGGGTGAATCTTGAAACAAAATGGCTAGAAGATTTTGTCGCACTTGCGAATACACGCAGCTTTTCAGCGTCTGCCCGCCAGCGTCATGTTACTCAACCTGCTTTTAGCCGCCGCATTCGAGCACTGGAACAAGCCATTGGCGTAACCCTTGTTGACCGCTCAACAACCCCCGTAGGGCTTACATCAGAAGGGCAGTTGTTTCTGGTGACGGCGCGAAACCTCGTTGAACAGCTTAACGAGTCATTAAGTCATTTGCGTGGCTTGTCGATTGCCAATGAAGCACTTGATATTGTGGCCGCTCACTCATTGGCATTAAGCTTTTTCCCCCCTTGGATTTCACGCCTTCAGAAAGGCCTTGGAGAGCTGCCAACGCGTTTGGTCGCCATGAATGTAGGCGAAGCGATCCACGTGCTGCGTGAAGGTAATTGCGATCTCATGCTGGCCTATTATGACCCCTTTGCCACTATGCAGTTGGATGCCGAGGTTTTCCCGTCCTTCTCGATAGGCAAGGTCAATATGCTGCCCGTCTCGCTACCCGACGAAACGGGGAAACCCTGTTTTTCGCTACAGCAAGAGGCCTCAATTCCCTACCTGGCCTATACCCAGGGCGCTTTTTTAGGGCGCAGTGTACGAATGCTATTAAAGAATGACCCTCTGCGTATGAAATTACGTACGGTTTATGAAACCGCCATGGCAGAAGGATTAAAAGGCATGGTGCTTCAAGGTATTGGAGCGGCATGGATCCCTGATTTTTGTATTCGTGAAGAGCTCAAAAGTGGGCGCTTGGTCAGGGCCGGTGATGAAAGTTGGGACATACCGCTCGAAATTCGCCTTTATCGCTGCTCGTTGGTACACAAACCAGGCGTTGAGAAGCTTTGGCGTCAAATGATGAAGCTGCCACGTGATTTTTTACAAGCGTAATGGGTTAAGTTGACGTGCCGAAGTCAGCAGGCAGGCCAAGAAAGTTTTGAATAATAAAAAAATGATCTTCGAATAGGCTATCTGGCTCTAAATCAGCCAGTGCCACCCACCGCGCTTGGTCGCCACCTTTCACAGGTTTTAAACGCGGTAGCTGTTGGTCTGGGCGTAGCGCAAAGTAGAAGGCTTCCGCTAGCGTGCGTCCTCGCCAGCTTCGGTGCGGCTCATCAAAAAGGCGCTGCCCACGTAATGATCCCTTTAGAACGGGCTCTGGTACTTTCAAGCGCAGCCGTTCCCTGAGCTCCCGCAAGCACGCATCCAGCAATCGCTCATGAGGGTTAATGAATCCACCAGGCAGCGCAAACAATCCTTTGCCGGGCGCTGCATTACGGCGCACCAGAAGTACATGCCCGGATTGCACAACCACCGCATTCACGGTAACAAAAATAGGCGGGTAGGGCGCATGTGACCAGGCTTGATGGTACTGGTCCAGTAGCCGTTGCTCTTCCAGTAATTGTTGATAGGCGCTTGCGTGACAAAATTCGCTAACGCGACTGACCACGCCGGGCGGCAGGTCATGATAAGCCCCCGTGCTCAAATAATCGTCTGAAGCGCTTGGCGATCGAAACAGTCGTTCACGAATCTGGCTGGCTGAAATGCCTTCAATCAGCGGAACGCTGACGGATTCCCACTGCGGAAACAGAGACAAGTAGTAGCTTGACTGACCACGGCTTGCACCGATCAAACCAATGCGTGGTAAACGAATATTAGCCGGTGCGGCTAAGTCTCGTACCTTTCGCTGTACATCTCTTACCCAAACATCATCGTTATAAAGAGCATCCAGCAGCGGCGTGATTTCTAACCGCTGGTTATCAGCATCATCAAACCCGGAACGAATCATTGCCTGGCGTTCATCAAAGCGCCATGGGTTTCTCAGCGAGCGCGCCTGCCATGCAGAGCCTACCAGTACAATGACCTGACGTGCCTGATTAAGTGCTTCACGGATAACGGCCAAGTGGCCTAAGTGAGGAGGCTGAAAACGCCCAATAAATACCAAACAATCAAAGGTGTAATCAGGCGTAGAGCATGTTGCATCAAGGGCCATGGTGCTTCCTTTAATATTTGGTCAAATAACAGCGTCATTATGAAGAGAGCGGTTCAGCGGTGCAATCTGACGAAGGCTACGTACTGCACCCGTATTGGGTATGCTGCTAAGCTATTGCACATAAAGCCATCCATAAATGACGCAAGGGACTGAATATGACTAAAGACACCCTCACTTTTTGGTGGAAGGTGGTCCAGGATGCAACGAAGCTATGGTTAGAGCGTCATGCGTTTAGCTTCGCGGGCTCATTAGCGTTTTATACGCTTTTTTCATTAGCCCCTACTGTCATTATTGCCGTTGCGGTTATCGGTATTGTCTTTGGTGAAAACGCTGCTCAGGGTCAAATCGTGGCCCAGCTGCAGGACTCACTGGGTACCGATGTGGCCTCCGCGATTGAAGAGGCCGTTATCCACTCTCGGTTCGAAGAGTCTGGTGTATTGCCTTCTGTGTTAGGCGTTTGTGCTCTGTTAGTCGGTGCAACAACCGTCTTTGCGCAAATGCAGCTTTCACTGAACACCATATGGGGAGTGATCGCCAAGCCGGCCAGTAACAGCTTGTTTGTATTTATAAAAACGCGCTTTTTATCGTTAATGGTTGTCTTTCTCATTGGTTTTATTCTATTAATTTCGTTGGTATTAAGTATTGCTTTGCGAAGCATCCTGCAAATGGCAGGTGATCTTGTCCCGCTCGCGGGCTATACCACGACACTATTGGACTCTCTTGTGTCACTTGGCGTCGTTACCTTGCTATTTGCTGCTATTTTCAAAGTGTTGCCCGATGTAGTGCTACGTTGGCAGGATGTCCTAACCGGGGCTGTTGTCACGGCCGTACTGTTTACTATCGGCCGCACCGTAATTGCGATTTATCTCACCTATACCGCAACGGCATCGACATACGGCGCTGCCGGGTCGGTGGTGATGGTATTGCTCTGGGTGTATTACTCGTCACTTATTTTATTGTTTGGTGCCGCCTTTACACGCTCGCTTTTACTGCGTCGAGGCAGAAAGCTTATTCCGCGAAACAGTGCCGTTCAGGTTAGGCAGGAAGTCTTGGAAACAGAGGCGTTTACGCCCAGGATAGCAGGAGACGAATAGTGTCAGCGTGTTGCATAAAAGCCTTGGTCACCGGAAAAGTGCAGGGCGTAGGGTATCGCCGCGCCGTTCAAAAGCAGGCGTTACCGGCGGGAGTAACCGGTCATGCCAAAAATCTGGCGGATGGTCGGGTTGAGGTGCTTATGTGTGGCGAACATCAGCGTGTGAACATGCTGCTGGAGTGGCTTTGGCAAGGCCCTGCTAATGCGCAGGTAACCCATGTCGAATATGAGGCATTAGCCCAATGCCGCGCTCCTGATGCTTTCACGACGCATTAGGCTAATATTTATTTTAGGCTTACTGGGCGTGCTTCCATTGCGTAATGTTTTCCGCCGTTAGAGCGATAATGTTTTGGCGCGCTTCTGGCGTTACCCATGCATTGTGGGGGGTGACAATCAGATTAAGCGGTTCATCCAGCGCTGCCAATAGTGGATGTCCCTCCCTCGGTGGCTCTACAGGAAGCACGTCTACCGCTAACCCGCCGATACGCCCTTGGCGTAATGCCTCAAGCGCCGCTACTTCATCAATAATGCCACCACGAGCGCAATTTACTAGCAGAAGGGAGGGTTTGGCCTTGGCCAAGCGTTCTTGGTTAATTAGGTGCTGCGTATCAGCATTAAGCGGGCAGTGTAGGCTGATAATATCGGCTTCAGGCAACATGTCATCGAGAGAAGGACGTGCGTCGTTAGCTTCATGACCGGGGCGTGCCGTAAAGGTCACCTGAAGGCCAAAGGCCTCCGCCAAGCGCGCCACTTCCGTTCCCAGTTCGCCCTGGCCCACCATCACCAGCCGCTTGCCCGCTAACTGTAGCGTTACGTGGTCCTGGAGGCAGAAAAAGTCGCTTTGCTGCCAAACACCTTTGGCGACTTCCTGTTGGTATAGAGGTAGCCGGTTTGCCAGGTTAAGTATCAGCATTAATGTGTGCTGAGACACGCTTGCCGTGCCGTATGCCGCGACATTCTTAACGCTGATATTAAGTGCTTTTGCTGCCTCAAGGTCGATATTATTTAGACCAGTAGCCATGACACAAATCAGGCGAAGCGAAGGCAGCTGTTTTAACGTTTCCGCATCCAGTACCACCTTGTTTACTAATGCGATGTCAGCATTTGCCAAGCGCTCTTTAGCTTGTTGCGTTGTACTTTGATCGAAGACATCCAGTTGAGTAACCGCACCGCGAATAGCGCTTAAATCTATTTGAGGCCCAAGACTTTTCGCATCCAACATGACCGCATGAGGCATTTTATTCTCTCCAGTTGCTGCCAGGGCTTGTTAACCTTGCTCGGCAGGGGGCACAAAAGGGTATAATATTGACGCTTTATCAACCGCAGCCTTGGATTTTATATCGACAGGCTACATATTCGCAGCTGGCTGCGTTTATATTCGACAATATTCTGTCGTCGTTGAGCTTTCAGGAATAACCAACATGCCTATCTATGAATATGAGTGCAAGGCCTGCGGCCATCGCATGGAAAAATTACAGAAAATCAGCGCAGATCCGTTAAAAGAGTGCCCTGCGTGCAATCGTAATGACTTGGCGCGGCTTGTATCCGCGGCAGGGTTCCGCCTGGCGGGCGGTGGTTGGTATGAAACCGATTTTAAAACGGGAAGTAAAAAGAACCTGGTCGCTGATGCAAAAAGCACAACGGCTAACACCAGTGCTAAAAGCGATACTACTTCCACGTCAAAAGACTCTGCAGTTTGACTGTAGCGGTCAGGGCCTGGTTGGCCCAAGACACCTTATTTGCCACGAAACAGAACAGGATTTGACATGCGCAGCCATTATTGCGGCCAGCTAAACGAGACATTGGTAGATCAAACGGTCACCGTTTGCGGATGGGTACACCGTCGTCGCGACCACGGCGGGGTAATTTTCCTCGATATGCGTGACCGTGATGGCATCGCTCAGTTTGTGGTAGACCCGGATACTGCTGATGCATTTGCCAATGCCGATCGTGCGCGCGGTGAGTATGTTCTGCGTATTACCGGCCGCGTTAGGCTGCGCCCAGAAGGTACCCAAAACCCCAATATGCCCACCGGCATGATTGAGGTGCTAGCCAAAGACGTTGAAGTGTTGAACACCGCGGCCACACCGCCGTTCCAGCTTGATGAGCATGGTAAGGTGGGTGAAGAAGTTCGCCTGAAGCACCGCTATATTGATCTGCGTCGCCCTGACATGATCGAAAAACTGCGTCTGCGCTCGCGCATTTCGCATAACGTCCGTGCGTTCCTGGAAAATCAGGGCTTTCTGGATATCGAAACGCCGATCCTAACGCGTGCGACGCCCGAAGGCGCCCGTGACTACCTGGTACCTAGCCGTACGCATGCGGGTAACTTCTTTGCACTGCCTCAGTCGCCACAGCTCTTTAAACAGCTGCTGATGGTGGCGGGCTTTGACCGTTACTATCAAATTGCCAAGTGCTTCCGTGACGAAGACCTGCGCGCAGACCGTCAGCCTGAGTTTACTCAGATTGATATCGAAGCGTCGTTTGTCGAAGAAAACGACATCATGAGCATCACTGAAGACATGATTCGTCAGCTCTTCCAGGAAGTGCTGAACGTTGAGCTGTCAGAATTTCCGCGCATGACCTGGCAAGAAGCTATGGACCGTTTTGGTTCAGACAAGCCGGATCTGCGTATTCCGCTTGAACTGACCGACGTTGACGACCTGATGAAACAGGTCGATTTCAAGGTTTTCTCTGGCCCCGCCAGTGCCGATGATGGCCGAGTAGCCGCGCTTAAAGTACCGGGCGGTGCCAAGCTCTCGCGTAAGGAAATCGACGAATACACCAAGTTCGTGGGTATCTATGGCGCGAAAGGGTTGGCCTGGATCAAGGTCAATGAGCGTGCCAAAGGACTTGAAGGGCTTCAGTCGCCTATCGTCAAGTTCATGGAAAACATCGTTGAAGAGCTGCTTGATCGTCTTGGCGCAGAAGATGGCGATATCATCTTCTTCGGTGCTGACAAAACGCGCATCGTTAACGAAGCCATTGGCGCGCTGCGCGTTAAGTTGGGTGCTGATCTTGATCTGTACACCCAAGCGTGGGCACCGCTGTGGGTGGTCGACTTCCCGATGTTTGAGGCGGATGACAATGGTCGCTTAAGCCCGTTGCATCACCCGTTCACCGCGCCGTCCTGCTCGCCGGAGGAGCTCAAGGCTGACCCGGCAAAAGCGCTTTCACGCGCCTATGATATGGTGCTCAACGGTACCGAGCTGGGTGGCGGCTCTATCCGTATCCATAATCAAGACATGCAAAGCACGGTGTTTGAGATTCTGGGTATTGGCGAGGAAGAAGCCCAGGAGAAGTTTGGCTTCCTGCTGGACGCACTTCAGTACGGTGCACCGCCTCATGGTGGTTTGGCCTTTGGCCTGGACCGCTTGGTGATGTTAATGGTCGGTGCCAACACCATTCGTGAAGTTATTGCCTTCCCGAAAACGCAAAGCGCCGCTTGCTTAATGACAGATGCACCTGGTGAGGTTAGCCCAGACCAGTTGAAAGACCTTAATATCCGCTTGCGTCAAAAAGCCAAGCCTGAAGCAGCCAGCGAGTAAGCCTAGCGCTATTTGATGTAACGGCTATGAGTTGCACAATGGCTAAAAACACCGACGCCCCGGCGTCGGTGTTTTTGTATCAGTGCTTTTTGTGGTGTGGAATTTGTAACCTTGAGCGGATAAACGTTAATGGATAAAGCAGGCGCTGCGTTACCCGTGCGCATATTAGGCATCGACCCTGGGTCTCGAATTACTGGCTATGGTGTTATTGATCTTGTCGGTGTTAAACCCGGCTATGTTGCTAGCGGCTGCATTCGCACCTCAGAAGGGCCGCTGGAGCAGCGTTTGGCGCAAATATACGCAGGACTAAGCGAAGTAGTGGGTTTGTACAAACCCACAGATACTGCGATAGAGCGCGTTTTTATGGCTAAAAACGTCGATTCAGCGCTAAAGCTGGGGCAAGCGCGTGGTGCTGCGTTGGTATGTATGGCAAACCACGGGCTAAGCGTCGCCGAATATGCCGCGCGGCGTATCAAGGAAGCGGTAACCGGGCAGGGAGGCGCAGATAAAGAACAGGTTCAGCACATGGTGACCGCGCTTTTAACGCTGTCTGCCACACCCCAAGCGGACGCGGCAGACGCCTTGGCCATCGCATTAACCCACGCTTATACCAACAATGCAGTTTCCAGTACGCCTCGTGGGCGCGGGCGGCGCGCCTCTACAGGGCGCTGGCGACTTTAACGACCACTGGTCACTTGTACAGAGTAGCATTATAGTAACCGTCTGTTTTTACTATCGCGAGCGTATTTATGATCGGACGTCTAAGTGGCTATTTGCTGGAAAAACAACCGCCCTGGATCGTTATTGACGTTCATGGCGTGGGTTATGAGCTTGAGACTTCAATGAATACGCTTGTCTCGCTTCCTGCGTTAGGCGAAAGCACATCTCTGTATACTCATTTAACCATTCGTGATGATGCCCACCTGCTGTACGGGTTTGCGCGACAGCACGAACGCGCTCTTTTTCGGGCGCTGATTAAAGTCAACGGTGTAGGTCCCAAGCTAGCGTTGGCGATCTTGTCAGGAATGGATGAAGACGCCTTCATGCGCTGTGTTCGTGATGATGACAGTAAGGCGTTAACCAAGCTGCCCGGTGTTGGCAAGAAAACCGCCGAACGACTTATTATCGAAATGCGTGACCGTTTTCCCGAATGGGAGCAAGGTGCTGACACGCCGCTTGCCCTGGAAGGCACCAATGGGCAACCGAGCCGTAATAACCTGGCCGATGCCGAGTCCGGACTCGTTAGTCTGGGCTACAAGCTAGCCGAAGCCAGTAAAATGCTCTCAGACCTTGACCCACAACAATCGGCAGAGGCCTTGATCAAGGCAGCGTTAACACGGCGAATGAGCGGTTGATAGCGGTCGCCGTTTTGCCGTCACCCAGTGCAAGCAGATCGCCAGATATTCAAAAAGAGCATCTATGTTAGAACATGATCGGTTGATAGCGGCTGAACCAGAACAGGGAGAAGGGCGGATTGATTATGCCATTCGTCCCAAGCGGCTGGATGATTACATCGGCCAGCCACGGGTTCGCGAGCAGCTTGAGATATTTATTGGCGCAGCCCGATTACGCGAAGAGAGCCTTGACCATACCCTTGTATTTGGCCCACCAGGGCTAGGTAAAACCACCCTGGCCAACATCATTGCAACAGAAATGGGCGTAGGGCTTAAGTCAACGTCTGGTCCCGTATTGGAGCGTGCAGGCGACTTGGCTGCCATGCTGACCAACCTTGAGCCAGGCGATGTCTTGTTTATCGATGAGATCCATCGGTTATCGCCCGCCGTTGAAGAAGTCCTTTATCCCGCCATGGAAGACTTTCAGCTGGATATCATGATTGGTGAAGGACCCGCTGCGCGATCCATCAAGCTGGACTTGCCGCGTTTTACGCTGGTGGGGGCGACGACCCGCGCAGGTCTTTTAACAGCGCCGCTACGTGATCGGTTCGGAATCGTTCAGCGGCTTGAGTTTTATAATCTCGAAGAACTCACTGAAATTGTGACCCGTTCAGCTCGTCTGCTGGGTGTAAAAACCAACCATGAAGGCGCGGTTGAGGTTGCCCGGCGCTCCCGAGGGACGCCACGTATTGCCAATCGCTTGCTACGCCGAGTGCGTGACTACGCCGAAATTAAAGGGGATGGCACCGTAGACGTGGCATTGGCGGATGCGGCGCTTAATATGCTCAATGTGGATCACTATGGTCTGGACCACATGGACCGGCGGCTGCTGCTCGCGATGATCGATAAGTTCGAAGGCGGACCGGTAGGCGTCGACTCTCTCTCGGCCGCCATTGGGGAGGAGCGCACAACGATAGAAGATGTCATTGAGCCGTATCTTATTCAACAAGGGTTGATGATGCGCACGCCGCGCGGACGTACCGTTACGCGTCAGGCATGGCGGCACTTTAACCGCGTTCCCAACGAGCACTCGGTTGATATGGAAGGGGAGCGTCGCCCATGAGTATTTCGTTTTCAATGCCTCTACGTGTTTATATGGAAGATACTGACGCTGGCGGCATTGTCTACTACGTTAACTACTTGAAGTTTATGGAGCGAGCGCGCAGCGAGTGGCTGCGCGAGCAAGGGCTCAACCAGCAAACGTTACTAGACGAAGGCACGCAGCTAGTGGTATATCGCTTAGCTTGTCACTATGCGAAACCGGCGCGCTTGGACGAAGCGCTTGAGATAACCGCACGGGTCATTGATATAGGGCGATGCCGAGTAACGTTTGAGCAGTTTGTAATGCGCGGTGAGGAACTCCTCTGCAGCGCGACAGTCGAGATAGCGTGCTTGAGCGCTGAACGGATGCGGCCCAAAGCCTGGCCCGCTTTTTTTCAGTCCCGGCTACAAACGTTAGCGATTTCTTAACACTGCGGTTTCGTAATTTAGAGACCACTACTTGTCGGGCTTGACCGACAATCATTGATTGATGAGGGCACCTGTGAACGATAACACCATGTCCATCCCGCACCTGATTATGAATGCCAGCACGGTTGTACAGCTGGTAATGCTACTCCTGGTGGTGGGGTCAGTCCTCTCTTGGGTGGTGATTTTTCAGCGCAGTATTGCGCTGCGCCGTGCCAAGCGGGAATACGACCAATTCGAAGAGTCGTTTTGGTCAGGTGTCGACTTAAACGAACTTTACCGAGAAATACCAGCTGATGACCCGCGCCATGGCGCCGAACATATCTTTCAGTCTGGGTTTCGTGAATTCAACCGACTAATGCCAAAAACTCACAATGCCGACACCGTGCTTGAAGGTGTGCAGCGCAGCATGCGCGTTGCCTGGTCACGCGAAGAAGATCGTCTGACTCAACACCTGGTGTTTTTGGCAACGGTTGCCTCTGCCAGCCCCTATATCGGCTTGTTTGGTACCGTCTGGGGCATCATGGGCTCTTTCCAGTCCCTTTCAATGACCCAGCAAGCGACACTGGCAACCGTAGCGCCCTGGATCGCCGAGGCACTCATTGCGACCGCTATGGGGCTTTTCGCGGCTATTCCCGCTGTTATCTTCTATAACCGCTTATCTAACAGTGCGTCTCGCTTACTCGGTAAATATGAAGACTTCGCCGAAGAGTTTCACGCTATCTTGCATCGTAATTTGCAAGGCCGTGATGGCAAGCCTAGCGCCAGTTAAGGGAGTTAGCCATGCAAGGTCCGTTCAATCGCAGCGGCAAAAGTAAGCCGATGGGGGAGATTAACGTTGTCCCCTTTATCGACGTTATGTTGGTACTGCTGGTCATTTTTATGATTACCGCTCCGATGCTAACGCAAGGCGTTCAGGTGGATTTGCCTCAGGTGTCATCCGAACCGATCGATACTCAGGACAGTGACCCGATCATTATTTCGGTGGATCGTGAAGGCGGATATTTTATTACGCTGGGTGAGGATTCAACCTCCGTTTCGCTTGAGCAAATATCAGAACGCGTTTCGGCCATATTGCAACGTCGCCCGGGCACGCCCGTCATGGTGCGTGGCGACCAAGGCGTACAGTATGGACAAATTGTTCTACTCATGAGCACGCTCCAGCGCTCGGGCGTTGAAAACGTAGGACTGCTTTCAGAGCCACCGCAAGATGAGTAAGGGCAAGCCGCAAGTAACCGTTGCTGCGCCGCATGACCCGCAAGACGTTGGCTACACATTGCCAATCATCCTCGCGGTCGCTGTGCATTTGGCTATTATTGTTTTTAGCCTTATTAATTGGCCCAGTTCAACCCCGGAACCTGACTCTTCATCCATTGTTCAGGCCACGTTTGTGAGTACCGAGACGTTCACAGATCAGGCCCAGCAGGTAACTGAACAGCAGGCGGCAATGAACAGCTCAACTGAACCTGTTCCTGAGCCGGAAGTGAGTGAGCCTGAGGTAGCTGAGCCAGAGCCAGATAACCAAGAGGCCGAGCAGCAGGCTGCCGCTGAAGCTGAAGCGCAGGAACAAGCGTTGGAAGAAGCTCAAGCCGCCGCAGAAGCAGAAGCACAACGCCGCGCTGAGGAAGCCGAACGACTAGCGCAAGAACAGGCAGCGCAAGCACAAGCCCGTGAGGAAGAGGCTCAGGCAGCAGCGGAAGCAGAAGCTCAGGCAGCAGCGGAAGCAGAAGCTCAGGCAGCAGCGGAAGCAGAAGCTCAGGCAGCAGCGGAAGCAGAAGCTCAGGCAGCAGCGGAAGCAGAAGCTCAGGCAGCGGCGGAAGCAGAAGCTCAGGCAGCAGCGGAAGCAGAGGCTCAGGCAGCGGCGGAAGCAGAGGCTCAGGCAGCGGCGGAAGCAGAGGCTCAGGCAGCAGCGGAAGCGGAGCGTCAACGTGAAGCTGAAGAGCAGCGCGCACGCGAGGAAGCCGAACGCCAAGCTGCTGCCGCAGCGGAAGCCGCTATGCAGCGCCAGTTAGAAGGTGAAGCCCAAGCGGCGGCGAATGCGCAACAAGCGCAGCAGGCAGCCAATAGCTTTATCAATATTGTGCGTCGAGCGGTTGAACAGGCATGGTTGATCCCACCTGGAGCAAGCGACTCATTGAGTGCTACGCTACAAATACGTTTAGGCCCTTCGGGCGAACTACTTGCAACGTCAATTGCTACATCTAGTGGCGACAGTGCATTTGATCGATCTGCCATGCAAGCCGTTGAACATGCTGCACCGTTTGGTGAATTAAGAGATTTACCTGCGGAACAGCAGCGGAACTTACGTCAATTTAATCTGCGATTTACCCCGGGGGATGTTCGCTGATGCAAAAACTAAGGAAAGTGTGGTTATTTTGCGTACTACTGCTAGTAAGTGGTTTCGCAGCTGCGAATGCAAACTTGACCATCGAAATTACACGGGGCAGCGACCAGGCATTACCCATTGGGGTGGTGCCTTTCGCAGGCAATCAGGGCATGTCGGAAGATGTTGCTCAAATCATTCAGGATGATCTTGAACGTAGTGGTCTATTTTCACCGCTAGAGCGTAGTGCCATGTTTGACCAACCAAACCAAGCGGATGACGTCGAGTTTGGGACCTGGCGGTCATTGGACGTGCGTTATCTGGTCGTTGGGCGTGCCGAGCAAACGGACAACGGCTATCAGCTACAGTTTGACCTGATGGATGTCAGTGGCCAGCGCCGGATGATTGGCGAAACCGTCACAGCGAATGCCGATGATCTGCGTGGTGCGGCACACTACATCAGCGACCAGATATTTGAGGCGATTACTGATATACGCGGTGCTTTCTCAACCAGCATTGCTTACGTAACGGCCCAAGGGGTTGGCGATAATATGCAGTTCGGTCTCTATATAGCCGATGCTGATGGTCGCAATAGCCAGCAGGTATTAACGTCTGATCAACCGATTATGTCGCCCACTTGGTCGCCGGACGGACGCAAGCTTGCTTATGTTTCCTTTGAAACGGAGCGCCCAGCGATTTATATCCAGGATATCGCCACCGGTCAGCGTGTCATGGCAACATCCTTTGACGGTATCAATGGTGCACCCACGTGGTCCCCCGATGGTCGCCGTATCGCTATGTCGTTATCCAAGGATGGGCAGCCTGAAATCTATATCATGGATATCGCTAACCGCTCGGTAGAACGCGTTACCAACAGTAATAGCATTGACACCGAGCCCGCTTGGTCACCGGATGGTCGTAGCCTGCTGTTCACCTCTGATCGCAGCGGCGGCCCTCAGATTTACCAGCTTTCGTTAGGTAGCGGCGAGACAAATCGCGTGACGTTTACCGGCAATTATAATGCCCGTGCGCGTTACTCTCCGGACGGCGATCAGATCTTTTTAATCCACCGTTCCAGCCGAGGATACCAGGTCGCACGCCAGGATTTGGATGGAGGGCGGCTGGTCGTAATAAGCGATTCGATAAGAGATGAATCTCCTAGTGTTGCGCCGAACGGGACCATGGTAATCTTCGCTAACCAAGAGGGTAACAATGGGGTGCTAAGTGCCGTTTCTGCCGACGGGCGATCGTCATTCCGGCTTCCTGCTGCTCAAGGCGAAGTACGTGACCCCGCATGGTCACCGTTTTTAAACTAATGATCTATCGTGTTATTTTTTTCAGGCAAGGAGTCTGATTATGCAACTTAAGCCGTTGGCTCGCTCATTGGCCGTAGCGTTATCTATCGTAGCGATTGCTGGTTGCTCCAGCACCGGCGGAACCCAGGATGGGGATTCTTACGGAAGCCAGAATGGCAGCAGCACGGGCGCTGGCACTTCTGGTGCGGGTACCGGTGGTCAATATGGCTCTACTACCGGCTCAGGTACAGGCGCTGGTCAACAAGCGGACTCTCGCATTCCTGAGGTACGCACGATTTACTTCGATTATGACCGCGATGCTATCAAGAGTGAGTATGAATCTGCGGTAATGGCTCATGTACGCTACCTGCGCGCTAATCCGAGTGCCCAGGTTGTGTTACAGGGACATACCGATGAGCGTGGTACCCGGGAGTACAACATGGCACTGGGCGAGCGTCGCGCACGCGCTGTTCAGCGTTTCATGAATATCCAAGGCGTTTCTCCTTCACAAATGACTGTTGTAAGCTATGGCGAAGAGCGTCCGGCAGTAAATGGTCATAACGAAAATGCTTATGCCCAAAACCGTCGCGTTGTATTTAATTACTGATATTGACGGCGTGTAAACGGCACGCCGACTTTGTCTACGGAGTCGTCATGAATCACAGTCTCAAACGCTGTTTTGAGAGGCTGTGCGGTGCGGGAGCCTTGGTGCTCCCGCTGTCCGTATTGCCCCTTGCAGCTATTGCCCAGCAGCCGCTGGTCCAGGATCTTTCTTCCGGTAATTCCAGCGGATTTTATCAGCAGACTCAGCGTCAGGAAGCATCCGGTGGCAACCTTGTGCTGTTCAACCAGGTGGAAGCGCACACGCAGGAAATCCAACAGTTGCGTGGCCAAATTGAAGAGTTGCGCCATCAGCTTGAACAATTGCGTCGCCAATCGCAGCAGCAGTATCTGGATATCGAAGACCGCCTTATGAGCAGTGGATCCACGCCCATAGAGCAGTCTACGCCACAGGTTGAACCTGAGGCCGCTCAAGAAGTTATCAGTGCACCCTCAGCACGTAACGTGAGTGATGATGCCCAGGCGGACTATCAGGCTGCCTTTGCCCATGTTCAGGCACGCCAATTTGAAGAGGCAATTCAAGCGTTTGATGAATTCGTCACTGCTCATCCTGATACCAGCTTGACCTCTAATGGCTATTACTGGTTAGGTGAATTGTATGCCGCTGAAGGCCAGCTTGATAATGCCGATGCAGCCTTTAGCCGGGTTATTACCGACTTTGATAGCAGCAGTAAAGTGCCCGATGCCCTTTATAAACTTGGTTTGGTTAAAGCACGTCAAGGCGATGCAGAGCGCAGCCGCGAGCTATTAGAGCAAGTGCGTGACGACTATCCGCAAAGTAGTGCGGCTGGGCTTGCCAATGATTTTCTCCGCCAGTCGGCTGGGTAATATCACGTTAAATGTTTGTTTGCAGGAAGTGTCATGAGTTGCAAAATCGACTATCAAGCATCGCCGCAATTGCTTGAAAACCGTGTCGTATTGGTCACTGGAGCCGGCGATGGGATTGGTCGTGCGGCAGCGTTGCAGTATGCGCAACACGGTGCGACCGTTATCTTGCTAGGCCGTACTATCGAAAAGCTGGAGCGGGTCTACGACGAAATTGAGGCGTTAGGTGGGCCACAGCCTGCTATTTTTCCGCTTAATTTTGAAGGCGCAACGCTTAGTGACTTCGATGATATGGCCAAAACGCTCGATAAAGAGTTTGGTCGTTTGGATGGGCTTTTGCATAATGCTGGATTGCTTGGCCGGATTACTCCCTTCGAGCAGTACGATGCTGAACTATGGGAGCAGGTCATGCAGGTGAATATCAATGGCCCAGTATGGATGACTCAAGCGTTATTACCGTTGCTTAAACAATCAGACGACGCCTCAATTATTTTCACCTCATCCAGTGTGGGACGAAAAGGACGCGCGTATTGGGGGGCCTACTCGGTTTCCAAATTTGCCACCGAAGGGTTTGTTGAAGTGCTGGCCGACGAGCTTGAGCATCAAACCAATATCCGGGTGAATACCCTTAACCCGGGAGCTACCCGCACTCAAATGCGCCGAAGCGCCTACCCTGGTGAAGACCCTGCCACACTTCGAACGCCCAATGACATTATGCCGACCTATTTATGGCTAATGGGCCCCGATAGTACCGGTGTTAGCGGCCAAAAGTTTGATGCGCAACCGCCGCGTGTTTGATTCTTAATTCTACCGTTAGGGCTTGAATGCAGCGCCTTTAAAAAAGAGCCTTTAAAAAGAAGCCTTAAAGCAAGGCCCTAACGGTGGTTATTACGCCAGCTGTAGTGATAGCTGCTAACTACTCCGCATTATTAAAAGCGTTTAATGCATCAACCAGCATTGAGCACTCTTCAAACCACAGGTCGGCGGGCCACTGCTGATAATCATCCTCTTCACTGATATAGCCATACCCTACCGCAACGGCTGTCATGCCAGCGGCTTTCGCTGCTTGCATATCACGTACGTGGTCGCCGACATACCAGCACTGTTCCGGCGCGACGCCTAAACGACGGGCCGCTTCCCACAAAGGTTCCGGGTCGGGCTTCTTGACACTCAGGTCATCGGCACACAGTAACGCACCGGGCTCCAGCGCTAATGCGGCGAGTAAAGGCTCGGTATAGCGGCGCGGCTTATTGGTGACAATCCCCCAGGGCCGTTGACTTCCGTGCCATTCAATAAGCCATTGGTTAAGCGGGATAAATACTTGGCTATGCACCGCTACGGCTTGTTCATAGGCATCGAGCAGAAACTGGCGGGCGGTATCATGGCCTGGGGCTTTGTGATCAAGATCCAACGCCAGGGTGACTAGCGCGCTCCCCCCATTGGAAACCTGACGACGTATCTGCTCGTAGGCCAGGGGCGCCAGCCCGTGGTGGGCGCGTAGGGCATTTGTTGCTTGAGCAAGATCGGGCGCGGTATCCACCAGGGTTCCGTCAAGATCAAACAGAATGGCAAGCGGTGGCGTCGTTGGCATCTATTGACTCACTTTGCGGCAATACATCATGTAGTTTACAGAGACATCGTCAGCCACTAAGCGGTAGCGACGAGTAAGAGGGTTGTAGGTCAGCCCTGTTTGCTCACGTACTTCCAGGCCCACTTGGCGGGACCATGCCGCCATTTCAGACGGACGAATAAATTTGGCATAGTCGTGGGTGCCGCGGGGCAGTAGCCTAAGGACATATTCGGCGCCTAATATCGCAAATGCGTAGGATTTTGGCGTACGGTTGAGCGTTGAAAAAAACACATAGCCGCCAGGGCGTACCAACGCACAGCAGGCCCGAATCACTGAGGCGGGGTCAGGTACGTGCTCCAGCATTTCCATGCAGGTAACGACATCAAAATGTCCCGGGGTTTGAGCAGCCAACGCTTCAACACTAATATTTTGGTAGTCAACGGACACGCCGCTCTCTTCTGCATGCAGCCTGGCAACGCCAAGCGGCGCTTCGCCAAGATCAATGCCCGTTACCTTGGCACCACGATGTGCCATGGACTCACTCAGGATACCGCCTCCGCAGCCCACATCCAGCACCTGTTTTCCGGCTAAACCGGCGCGTGCGTCAATAAAATTAAGGCGCAGGGGGTTAATCTCATGTAGCGGCTTGAATTCACTCTTTGGGTCCCACCAGCGGCTAGCAAGTGCTTCAAATTTAGCAACTTCCGCTGCATCGACGTTGCCTTGGTAGCGATCAGCAGTGCTATCCTGAGGTGTCGCTTGCATGTGTTGACTCCCATCGTCAGTCAGCAATGGATAGTGTTTTCCTATCCAGCCTGGTTGTTAGCATCAAGTGCGAGTGGCATCCACTCAATCATTCAGTATTATGGACATTCTAACCACTCCCAGGTCAGAACGCATGAAAAGGACCATTGTATGAATCTTATGGCTATATTTTCTCGCTTTTCCGCCGCACAAGGAGTTCGGTAAATGCGAGTATTTCTTTACGGCAGTGAACTAAGTGCGGTGACAGCAGCGTCCGCATTAGCCTGGGTAGGTCATCAAGTAGAGTGGTTACCTCATCAAAGTGCGCCCTGGACGGTTCTTTCTCAGGTGGATTGGCTGCGCAGTGAGCCGGAGCTAATGCCGCATATCCAGCAGGGATTGGCCGATGGCACGTTAGTACTGATTGATGATGTATCACAAGCGTCTTCGGCTGATGTTGTCTGGCTTGCACTTTCGCCAAGCCAGCGTAACGACGCCAGCACACTGCTTCAACAGTCGGAACTGTGTCTTCAGCAAGGTGCCGTGTTAATTAATAACTCTACGTTTCCGGTCGGCGAAACGGAGCGCTTGGATGATTTAATGAGAGGCCAGCATAGCAGCGTGGCCTTGCCTGATACGCTTGAAGAAGGGCGTGCCTGGGCGTCGTTTACTCGCCCCACGCGTTGGCTGCTTGGATGTGATGATGCCCACGGAGAGCACGTTGCACGCGAGCTTTTACGCGCGTTCAATCGCCGACAAGAAGTTTTCCAGCCCATGCCGCGCAGGGCGGCAGAGCTTACCAAGCTTGCCATCAATGGCATGCTGGCCACACGAATTAGCTACATGAATGAAATTGCCGGTTTAGCCGATACACTAGGCGTGGATGTTGAGCATGTTCGCCAAGGTATGGGGGCCGACACACGTATCGGTTTTGAGTATTTGTATCCCGGCTGTGGTTTTGGTGGCCCCAACTTTTCGCGGGACTTAATGCGCCTGGCAGATGTTCAGTCAAAAAGTGGCCGTTACTCCGCGTTGCTTGAACAGGTCATGGACATTAATGAGCAGAAAAAAGAGACGCTGTTCCGTAAACTTTGGGCTCATTTTGAAGGCGAGTTAGCGGGTAAAACGATCGCTATTTGGGGGGCCGCGTTCAAGCCTGGCACAGCACGTATCGACCATGCGCCGGTATTGACGCTTTTAGACGCTTTGTGGGCACAAGGTGTAAAGGTAAAGCTTCATGATCCCGCCGCTACTAGCGCATTACATCAGCTTGTTGGGCAGCGCGATGACCTTCAAACATTTGATCAAGACCCATATCAGGCGTGTGAAGGTGCCGATGCGCTAATGCTGGTTACGGAGTGGAAGTCATACTGGAACCCGGACTGGCATCGACTTGCAGGGCTACTCAGCGCTAAGCTGGTGTTAGATGGTCGAAATATTTACGACCCTACATTTGTTGCCAACTGCGGCTTAAAGTACCGTGGTATTGGTCGTCGCGCCGACCCTACGTCTTTTTGAGAAAATGCCATGCCTAATCCGACGCCTTCCCAACGTATTGTTCCCGATGTAGGCCAAAGCTTAACGGCTCAGCATCTGCGCCACCGAAAAGGGCCTCTCGTATGGCCCTTATGGCTTGGAATGCTCTTGTTCTGTGCGCTACTCGCAGGCGCCGCTGTCGTGCTGTGGTTGGAGCGCGAGCGTTTATTAACCGAACTCCACCGCGTCAGTGGCGAGGTCTCTAACGTTCATGCTCGGTTAGACTCAGGTGATACTGATGTGCAGGATACAATTGCGCTTGTGCAGGCTCAGATGACAACACTGTTCCAAGAGCAGGAGCAGCTGTCTGTTGCGTTAATCAATACGCGTGAAGAGCTCTATGGTGCGCTGACAGATGACGAAGAGCGCCCATCCAATGAGATGATGACGTCGTTTAATCAGCGCCTTTCCCAGTACCAAGAGCAGGCCGCCTTACGTGATCGCCGCTTGGCAGCGTTTAGCACCTCCCTGGATGCACTGGAACAGGCGGGCATATCCGGTCGGCAAAACCTTGTTGAAGAGGTTGATCATTTGGAGCAAACCACCGCTCAGCAGCTCACGTCACTGGAAGAGCAGGCCAATCAGTTAAACCAAACAGTAACAGGGCAGTTGGAAGAGCAAATCGCTGCTTTGAGCGAGCGCTTTAATCAATTGGACACTCAGTTAAATACGCTACAGTTAGACCCATCCTCTCCAAGTGATGAAATTGCGGCATTTGAAGAGCAGTGGACTCAGCGTTTATCTACCCTTGAAAGTGATATACGGCAAATTCGCCAGGCCCAACTCGCTTTTAGCGCCCAAATAGAAATGCTTAGATAGTAGTGGAACAGGCTATAACCGCCAACAAAAGAGTTTGTTAGGGAGTTTATTGTATGGGAAGACAGTGGCGTTGGCTTTCAGCTACTCGGATGGCTTGTTTTATTGCGCTCCCTCTGAGTTTTGCCTATGCTCCATCAGTTTTGGCGTTAACGGCTACTATTAACGGGGTTGACGGCGACGTTGAAGATAATATCAGCGCCTATTTAGAGAGCATTGATGAAGAACAATATATCCAAACTCGTTTAGAGGGTGAGATACGTAGCCGTACAAGAGTGGCAATGCGTGTCTATGGTTATTATGAGCCCACCGTTGAGGTTCAAATTGACCCTGCCATTGTACTCAATATTGATACTGGTCCTCGGGTCGAAATTCAGGAGCTTGCGATTAATGTTGATGGCGATGCCAAAGATGATCCTACGTTTAAAGATGCCCTGGATAGCTTTCCCTTAAAAGTAGGCGACCCGTTAGTTCAGCCACCCTGGGATCAATTGCGTTCGCAATTTGCGGGGCTAGCTATCGAACGTGGCTACTTTGATTGGGCTTTTACCAAACGGCGCATGGAAGTACGCCCTTATTTACGAAGTGCGCGCCTCTATATGGATTTTGATAGCGGCCCACGCTTTCGGTTTGGCGAAACCAATATCACAGGGAGCCACATTGTTCTTGATCGCCTGCATAACATGCAGACGTATGAGAATAACGATCCCTATCTCGCGGAGTCGCTTGCTACTTATACGCAGCGCTTGGTTGAAACCGGTTGGTTTCGATCCGTTTCGATTCGCCCTCGTTTGACAACGGCCCAAGAACTGGTTGTTGCGCCTCCTGAGGGCGGTGCCTCGCCTTGGTGGGAATCAGCCACGGCTTCCCAGCCGAAGCGTCCGCGGATTAGTAGCGCGGCACTGGCGAGCGTACTGACTATCAATAAAAATGACGATATTCGTTTGCCCATTGATGTGAACGTTGATCCTGCGAACCGTCACCAGTTTGAGGTGGGTATCGGTTATGCGACAGATGTAGGACCTCGTTTACGCTTTAGCTGGCACCAGCCATGGATTAATAGTTTAGGCCACAGCCTGAATCATGACCTTTATCTTTCCGCGCCGGAACAGCGTTTTACCGGTGTGTACAACGTTCCCCTTGAAGACCCGCTCCGCGATAGCTATCGATTGCAATACGGGGTTCGCAATATTGATGATAGCGATACCCGGTCGATGCAAGGCTCTGTTGAGCTGGCTCGTCGTTGGCAATTTGACAACGACTGGGTCCAGTCGGTGTATTTTCGAACAACGTATGAAGACTTTACTCAAGGGGGAGAGGCAGACAAAGTCTGGCTCTTTTATCCAGGCATCCAGTGGTCCCGAACGCGGACACGGCCACAGCGATTCCCTCTTTGGGGCGACCGTCAGCAGCTCTCGATTGAGTATTCCGACACAGTGTGGGGATCAGACGCCCAGTTTTTGCGTTTAACCGGTGATACAGAATTTATCCGTACTATCAGCAACGATAATCGCTTTTTAGCACGGCTAAGCATTGGCGCTATCGAAACAGATGATTTTTCCAAAATTCCACCCTCGCTGCGTTTTTTCGCAGGGGGCGATCGCAGCGTGCGCGGTTACTCCTATGAGAGCCTGTCGCCACGAAACGACGAGGGCCGCTTACAGGGCGGGCGTCAAATGATTACCTCGACGCTTGAATATCAGCGTCGTGTTAGGGGCGACTGGTGGGCGGCGACGTTCGTGGATACCGGTGATGCGTTCGATAACTGGGGTCCACACGATTTAAAAACCGGCGCCGGGGTGGGTATCCGCTGGGTATCGCCGGTAGGACCAATTCGCCTTGATGTAGCGCACCCCTTCGATAACGACGATGCATATCGTGTGCATTTCTCCATCGGTCCGGAATTCTAGGAGTACGCTTTGTCCCAGGTTGAATCTTCTACTTCTACGACGCGCCAACCATACTCATCCCGACACCGGGCGTGGTTATTGATCTGGAGCCTTATACGGCTGGCTATTGTTCTGCCACTTTGGTTATTTGGGTTAGTCGCACTGCTACTGGGTACGGCATTATCGCCTTGGGGGACTGATTTTTTATTCTCACAAGGGGAGAAGCGAGGATACTTTTCTTACGAGCAACAAGACGGCGCATTACTGGAACAATTTACGTTAAAAGGCTTTCATCTTGATCTAGGCAATCTAACGATCAGCATTGCTGACCTTGAGCTTGCCTGGGCCGATGATTGCCTCCTCTCTGGACGACTCTGCCTGGATACATTGCACGCTGATGGGTTAAATGTGCGCTTGAGTGCAGATGGCACGCCTGAAGAGCCACAAGCGTCGGGCGAGCCTTTCCGGCTACATCTGCCATTTCCTATCGAGCTGCGCTCGGTGGTTGTCAATAATAGCAATGTGCAGCTTGCGGATGGTACGCGTATTCAATGGGCATCATTTGAATCATCTGCCAGTGCCGCGTGGAGCAACGTTGATTTAGCGCCAACACATCTTGATCAGTTGACCATTTATTTACCGCCCTCAGCGGGTGTTCAGCTTACGCAGGGTGCTCAAACCTCACTAGCGGCTGAGGGCATTGACGGCGCCATTGCCGTGGCCACGCCTCAACCTCAAGAGAATGCCTTACCAGCTCCGTCACCCGAGCAACGCTTGGCTGACGGAGAGCGTATTGAGCTGCCCGAGATCGCTTTACCTGTCGATATAAGCGTGAGCGACCTGACAGTAACCGATGTACAACTGACAGGTGCCTTTGAATACGCTATCGAGCGCTTGCAGTTAGCGGGTAGCACAAAGGAAAGTAAGGTAGATATCACATCTTTTGATGTGGTGACCAAGGATGTTGAAGCCACTCTTGTAGGTAATGTGGGCTTAACCGGTAGTTATCCGCTGGAAGCGCAGTTAAATGCCGAGCTGTTTTTACCCGAACTTTATCCAGAATTAAGGGGGGAAAAACTGGCCCTTACGCTGTCCGGTCCGCTAAACAATCTACAGGCTGAGCTTAGTGCCTCAGACGTGGTAACCGCATCCCTTGCAGTAAGCGTAGATGCATTAGCACCCGACGTACCTTTCCATGCGCGGCTGCAAAGCGACCGGTTGCAATGGCCTTTAGTAGAAGCAGCGCCGCCAGCAGGCGAGAGTGCTCTTGAGCCTTATGTGATTGAAGCCGTTGACCTTACGGTAGAGGGGAGTCTTGAGGCTTACCGCACCGAGGTTAGCCTACGCGCGCAGGGCCCTCAGTTACCACCTACTCAGGTAACGCTTACTGGCGATGGAGACGTTGACCATTTTCAGTGGCAGCCTTTAGTTCTGCAACTGGGGGAAAACACGCTGCGCAGCGAGGGGCATGTCGATTGGTCAACACCTGATTTATCTTTCCAAGCGCGTTTGCAAAGTGAACGACTGCAATGGCCCTTGGTAGACGAACCTGCGGCCGACGGTGCGAGCGCTACCCAGCCGTATGTGGCTGAGGCGGTTAACCTGACGGTGGAAGGCAGCATGGAGGCTTACCATGCGGAGGTTAGTCTTGAGGCGCATGGCCCTGAGTTGCCTCGCGCTAGCGTTACACTGACAGGCGATGGCGATGCTAATCACTTCCGTTGGGAGCCGCTGGTTCTGCAGGTAGAAGAAAGCAGGCTGCGCAGCGAAGGGCGTATCCACTGGTTAGCGCCGCTAACGGTCGATGCACAGGTCTGGTTGGATCAATTTAATCCCGGCAATTTTGTTGACCAAATGGAAGGTAGCTTAACCGGCGATATTGATCTCAACGTGCGCCAGCTAGACGATGTATGGTCGGTTAGCGTGGCAAACATCGATATTGAAGGCAAGCTTCGCGATTATCCCTTGACCTTGCAGGCGGCGCTGGATGCTAACAGTAATCTGGAAATCGATATTCATCAACTTCAGTTCGCTCAGGGCAACAACCGACTTCACGCGTCAGGCCAGCTAAGCGAGCGGGCAATGTCCTTGAAGGCTGATATTGACCTACGTGAACTCAATACGCTCTCGCCTGAGTTGGGCGGTACATTAACGGGTAACCTGCAGGCCGGAGGTAGTTTTGAGCAACCTACCCTTGTTGCCGACTTGTCAGGCAGTGATCTGCGCTTCACCGACAGCCTTGTGCAGCAACTCTCGCTTAACGCTAATGTGCAGGGGCTTGAGGATCCAAGACTTGATGTTCAGCTAGGCTTGAAAGAGATTTTTGCAGGCGGGCAGGATCTTGAGGCCGTTGACCTGAACCTAACCGGCCGACTTTCCCAGCACCAGCTTGAAGCGACTGTGCAAGGTCAACCAGAGAGTCCATTAAGCCGTGCGGTAGTGGCGTTGAATGGTCGCTTTGATCAACAGCGCCACGTCTACCAGGGCCGTTTGACACCGTTGGAGATTGATTCCGAGGCGGGCACTATTCGCCTAGCGGAACCCTTGGACCTAAGCTATAACCTCGCCAATGGTCAAGCGCGTCTCTCCGCGTTTTGTTTGCGCCGTGAGGAAGGCGGGCTGGTGTGCTCTGAAGAGCCGATTAACGCCTCGGCTAACCAGGGCCATGCGGTGGTAAGCGTACGCGAAGTACCTATGGAAATGCTCGAACCTTTCCTGCCTGAAGAGTGGACGTTTGAGGGTGATACAACGGCCGATATGGTTGTTGACTGGCGTCAAGGTGGAGCGCGCTGGCAGGCTGATGTAGAGCTACTAAGCAATCTCGCCATTACCGCTGTTAACGATTATGGACAGCCGGTTCAGCTTCCTGCTATTGACCTCAATGTTCAGGTGCAAGCGAATCAAGCACAAGCGGACGCCAACATCGTACTCTCGTTTTCTGAGGCGGGAGAGCTAACCCTGGATCTTACCCTCGATGATCCGATGGGGCGGGGCACGCTAGATGGCGATCTACGCGCGAATAAACTGTTGCTTGAACCTTATCTACCCATGGCCATCGGCTTAGACCGTCTTGAAGGCGAGTTTGATGGGCGGGTGCTCATTGGCGGAACCACAAGCCAGCCAGATTTACAGGGTGCGTTAGCGTTGCGCAACCTGCATGTTCATGGGCCAGGTATCCCTGTTGACGTCCGTGATGGCGAACTTACGCTTTTATTTGATGGAGAGCAGGGGAATATCAATGGGTTTGTGGAAGCCGAAAAAGGTCGGCTTAACATTACCGGCGACAGCTATTGGCCAGCGCTAGATGATTGGCGTATCGGTGTCGATCTTGAAGCAGTTCAGGAGCCCGTCCTTCTGGTGCTGCCCCAATTTGGTCGTATAGAAGTCGCCCCGGATATTCGGGTACGTGTTACACCCGAGCATTTACAGGTGCGCGGTAATGTTGATTTACCGTGGTCCCGGCTTGTTATTGGTGCCAGATCTTCGTCCGCTATTGAGCCAAGCCCTGATGAGGTCATCATTACTGAGCGCGACGACCGCATGGCAGAAGAGGCCGCGCTAAGGGCCGCGGCAAATGGGGGGATTAGTAATTCGGAGGAGCTAGGCCAAACGGGCATGACGCTTGATGTATTGATTGACCTGACGCTAGGTCGCGATATGCATATTTCCGCTTATGGTCTGGAATCCGATTTGGGCGGGACACTTCAAGTTCGCCAGGATAGCGGTGGACTTCAGCTTTTTGGGGGTGTAAACTTGGTTGACGGGCGTTTCCAGGCCTTTGGGCAGGACTTGCTGATTCGCCGTGGCCAACTCCTGTTTAGTGGTCCACCATCGCTTCCCTCACTGGACTTTGAAGCAATACGTAATCCTGATAGAACAGAAGATAACGTTATTGCTGGGGTCCGCGTTACCGGAAGTGCCGCAGAGCCTAACGTCAGGATTTTCTCTGAGCCTTCCATGGGGGAAACACAAGCGCTTTCCTACTTACTGCGCGGGCGTAGCCAGGATTCAAGTGGTGGGATGGACAGCGCACTGACAACCGCGTTGATCGGAATGTCGCTAGGCCGTGTAGGTGGTGCTGTCGGCTCTATTGGGCAATCATTTGGCATTGATGACCTGGCGCTGGATACAACCGGCGCCGGGGATGAAAGTCAGGTTGCCCTTAGCGGTCAGCTGACCGAAGATATTAGAATTAGCTATGGTGTGGGAATTTTCTCGCCCATTGCAGAGCTAACCGTTCGCTATACGCTATGGCGTAACTTATACGTGCAAGCTGTATCGGGTACTAATCAGGCGATTGATTTGATTTATACTTTTACTCGCCGAGGCAACCCGGTGATTCAGCACGAAACGAATAGAGAGTGATATGACACGATTAACCGAGAACTATGTTCATACTATTAGCGGACACTCCCTGCAAGCGCAGTATCCTGAGGGTTATCAGGAAATCGTTCTGGGAATGGGGTGCTTTTGGGGTGTCGAGCGGCTCTTTTGGCAGCAACCAGGCGTATACGTGACTGCCGCAGGCTATGCGGGTGGCCAAACGCCTGATCCCGATTATGATGCAGTCTGCTCGGGGCGGACCGGGCACGCTGAAGTGGTTCGCGTGGTGTATGACCCCAACAAAACCGATATTGACGCCTTGCTCCAGATATTTTGGGAGCAACACGACCCGACCCAAGGCAATCGGCAGGGAAATGACATAGGCTCGCAGTATCGTTCTGTTATCTATACAACCACCGATGAACAGCAGCAGGCGGCTGAGCAGAGTGCCAAAGCGTACCAAAAGGCGTTAGAGGCGGCAGGTAAAGGTACTGTTACCACCGAGATAAAGCCGCTGGATACTTTCTATTTTGCAGAAGCGTACCATCAGCAATATCTGGACAAAAACCCTAACGGATACTGTGGCTTAAAAGGGACAGGGGTAACATGCCCCATTGGCGGGTAGGTAACGCGGTATTAGCAGGCAAAGGCGACTATTGCTTCGGGCAATCGTCGCCTGGGGCTTAATCGGTTGGCTGCACTCGATCAATGCGGTAAAGCGTTTCTACCTGATCCAGCCCAGTGACGGTGCATTTAAGGTCTTTAACACGACCATCGCTTAAGCCGTAGACCCAGCCATGTACTGAAATATTCTGGCCGCTTTGCCAGGCGCGCTGCAAAATTTTAGTGCGACATAAGCTTTTAACCTGTGCTTTAACATTAAGCTCACACATACGGTCAATTTGCTCATCCAACGGAAGGTGATCAAGCGAGTGGCGGTGGTGGTTATATTGCTCACGGACGGAGTGCAGCCAGTAATCAACGACACCGCACTCACCCCCCGTCACTGCCGCTCTAATACCGCCACAGCCGTAGTGCCCCACAATCATGATGTGGCTCACGTTAAGGACATCGACCGCATACTGCACAACAGAGAGCGCATTCATGTCGGTGTGATGTAAAAGGTTGGCGACATTGCGGTGAACAAACACTTCGCCTGGTGGCAATGAAATAATCTGATTAGCGGGAACCCGGCTATCAGAACAGCCTATCCATAAATAATCAGGATTTTGCTGATTAGACAGGCGCTTAAAATACTCGGGATCCTCTTCGCACATGCGTTCAGCCCAGGCACGATTATTTTCGAGGAGCGTCGCAATAGGGTCAGACATTGAGTCTCCGTATCGTTACATCGTCAGGTTAAGGCGAAATCAAGCAAGCGATGAAGGTTTTAACCTTCATCGCGACTAAGGTCAATAAGCATGTGCCGTCGGTTTCTTAACGCGCATGCCAATTTTTAGGAGCAAATAATGGTAGCCGATTCTGAGTATCAATATGACTTATTAGTGATTGGCGCAGGTTCAGGGGGCGTTCGCGCTGCACGCATGGCTGCAGCAACGGGTGCCAACGTCGCTATTGTGGAAGACCGCTATCTCGGGGGGACTTGTGTCAACGTAGGCTGCGTACCCAAGAAACTTTATGCCTATGCCGCACATTTTCATGACAGTTTTGATGACGCTGCAGGTTTTGGCTGGCAGCTATCCGAGCCGGCCACCTTTGACTGGGCCACATTGCGAGACAATAAAACAAGTGAAATTAAGCGTTTAAACAATATTTACCAACGCATGCTGGAGGGGGCTGACGTCACCCTGCTTAGCGCTCGCGGTCGACTGGTCGATGCGCATACGGTGGCGTTAGAAGATGAAAACGGCGTTACTCACGTGAGCGCAAAAAAAATACTATTGGCCACAGGTGGCTGGCCATGGGTGCCTGATTTCCCGGGTAATGAGCATGCGCTGGACTCTAACCAGGTGTTTGACCTGGACGAATTTCCCAAGCGTTTTATGGTCCTGGGCGGCGGGTACATCGCCGTTGAGTTTGCGAGTATTTTTAATGGCCTGGGCAGCGAAACGCATTTGATTTATCGTGGCGATCTATTTTTGAAACCCTTTGATCATGAAGTGCGTGAATTCACTCGTAAGGAAATGGATAAAAAAGGTGTCAATCTCCATTTCAACGCCAATATAGAGCGTATTGAAGCCATTGAATCCGGTTACAACGTTCATCTAACGACCGGCGAGACGTTAGAGGTAGACGTTGTACTGGCAGCAACAGGGCGTAAAGCCAATATTCAGGGCCTGGGCCTTGAAGAGCTGGGTATTCAGTTGGATGGCAACGGCAAAATTCCGGTTAACGCACATTATGAAACGCTGGTGCCGTCTGTGTTAGCGCTTGGAGATCTAACGGTTGGTCCAGAGCTCACCCCAGTGGCGCTGGCTGAAGCCATGCAGTTGGTGGATTATCATTTCAAAGACACCACGCCGACACGGCTTGATTACACCACGGTGCCTACCGCCGTTTTTTGTCAGCCCAATATTGGCACGGTTGGCTTAAGCGAGGAGGGCGCCCGCCAAAAGTTTACCAACATTCGGGTTTACTCCACGGAGTTCCGGGCGATGAAGCACACCTTGTCGGGAAGCCAGGAGCGCACGTTGATGAAGCTTATTGTTGATGACGCAACGGATATTGTAGTCGGAGCGCACATGGTAGGCGAAGAGGCCGGAGAAATTATTCAAGGCATTGCCATCGCCGTTAGAGCTGGTCTTACCAAACAGGATTTTGATCTCACCGTTGGTATTCATCCAACCGGTGCTGAAGAGTTTGTCACCATGCGGACTGTTACTCGGCAATAAACTGCCAGCAGCTTCCTAATGTGCAGTACATCAAGCGAGCCAGTGGCTCGCTTTTTTAATATCACTGTTTTTTAAAAGTTGGACTAAACTCATATTTTTATTTCGCCAGTGGCGATGTCAGTATTAAAAATACCAAGCCTAATATAACCGTAAATTATGGAAAACAGGGTGGTGGATAATATGGCTTTTGAATTGCTAATAATCAGCTGTTATAATGATGCTCAAATTCGCTACAGCGAAGCATAACCATGAATACGCCAATGCAACCTTTTACCCCTTCATCTGAGCTCGCACGACCCACCGTTGCCGACGCGGTCGTTGGGTTTTCAGAAGCGCCTCTCTATATCCGAAAGCCAAATGCAGAGGACGGTTGGGGAATATACGAGCTGGTAAAAGCGTGTCCTCCACTGGACGTTAACTCTGCTTACGCTTACTTGCTGTTAGCCACCCAATTTCGTGATACCTGCGCTGTTGCCACCAACGAAGAGGGCGAAATAGTCGGATTTGTGTCTGGCTATGTAAAAGACAACGCCCCCGATACCTATTTCTTATGGCAAGTAGCCGTAGGTGAAAAAGCACGCGGTACAGGGCTTGCCCGCCGCCTTGTTGAAGCCATCCTTTCTCGCCCTGAACTCGCCGATGTTCACCACCTGGAAACCACTATTACACCTGACAACCTGGCTTCCTGGGGACTGTTTCGACGTTTAGCCACTCGTTGGCATGCGCCGTTAAATAGCCGTGAATATTTCTCTACCGAACAGCTTGGTGGGGAGCATGACCCAGAGAACCTGGTTCGCATCGGCCCATTCCAAACTGATCACATCTGATTTTTCTTTTTCTATCCGTATTGCCACGATGTTCTCGACATCTCTCGGCTTAACGATGACACAAGGAGGTCGCCAATGAAGACCCAATCGCTTGAACGTATGGAATCTAATGTTCGTACCTATTCACGTTCATTTCCCGTTGTGTTTACCAAAGCGCAAAATGCTCGTTTAACCGACGAAAACGGTCGCGAATATATCGACTTTTTGGCGGGCGCCGGAACGCTTAACTACGGTCATAACAACCCGCATCTCAAGCAAGCCATGATTGACTACCTGTCTAGCGACGGTATTGTCCACGGTCTGGATATGTGGACGGCAGCTAAACGGGAATATCTCGAAACACTCGAAGAACTCATCTTTAAACCGCGTGGGCTGGATTATAAAGTTCATCTACCTGGCCCGACCGGGACGAATGCAGTTGAAGCGGCTATTCGTTTGGCACGCGTAGCCAAAGGTCGCCACAATATTGTGACGTTCACTAACGGTTTCCACGGTGTGACCATGGGGGCGTTGGCCACCACCGGCAACCGTAAATTCCGCGAAGCAACCGGCGGCATTCCGACGCAAGGGGCAAGCTTTTTACCCTATGATGGCTATATGGGAGAGCATGCCGATACGCTTGATTACTTTGAAAAATTACTGGGCGACCAGTCAGGCGGCTTGGATATTCCCGCAGGGGTTATTGTTGAAACCGTGCAAGGCGAGGGCGGTATCAACGTAGCAGGCTTGGACTGGTTAAAACGGCTTGAAAGTATTTGCCGTGAACACGATATTTTACTCATCGTGGACGATATCCAGGCAGGCTGTGGCCGTACCGGCAAGTTTTTCAGTTTTGAGCATGCCGGCATCAAGCCGGATATCGTCACTAACTCGAAGTCACTGTCTGGCTTTGGCTTGCCCTTTGCTCATGTATTGATTCGTCCAGAGCTGGACGTGTGGAAACCTGGCCAATATAACGGCACCTTCCGTGGCTTTAACCTAGCCATGGTAACGGCGACTGCCGCGCTTAAAAAATACTGGGCAAACGATACGTTTGAGCGCGACGTACAACGCAAAGCCCGCATCGTTGAAGAGCGTTTCCAGAAGCTAGCGGCGCTGTTGACTGAAAATGGTATCCCAGCTACCGAGCGCGGCCGCGGCCTGATGCGTGGTATCGACGTTGTTTCGGGTGACATCGCCGACAAGATTACCAGCGAAGCGTTTGCAAACGGCTTGATTATTGAGACAAGCGGCCAAGGCGGCGAAGTCGTTAAATGCCTCTGTCCGTTAACGATTAGCGACGAAGATCTGCTTGAAGCGCTGGATATTCTGGAAGCGGCTGTCAACACGGTTATCAACGGATAACCTGACGTTACTTTGGGTAGTTAACGAACCTTAACGATAAACTCAACGGCTGGTATCGCCAGCCGTTCAGGCATGGAGCATATTATGATCGTCCGTAGTCTTGAAGAAGCACGTAAAACAAGCCGACTGGTAACTGCTGAAAATGGTAACTGGGACAGTACCCGTTTGGTGCTTGCCGAGGATAATGCGGGTTTCTCTTTCCACATCACACGCATCTTCCCGGGCACAGAGACTCACATTCAGTATAAGCATCATTACGAAGCCGTTTTTTGCTATGAAGGCGAAGGTGAAGTCGAAACCCTGGCGGATGGCAAAATCTGGCCAATCAAAGCGGGCGATATTTATCTACTGGACAAGCATGACGAGCACCTTCTGCGCGGCAAAGAAAAAGGCATGACTGTGGCCTGTGTCTTTACACCGGCACTGAGTGGCAATGAGGTGCACCGCGAAGATGGATCCTATGCGCCGGCCGATGAGTAAACCTTAGTTATTTACCGCTTTTAAAGCAGCCTTGCTAACGCAGGCTGCTTTTTTGTGCCTGCGAGACTAGACGACCAAGAAAAGCACTAAACTAAAAATAGTGAGCCGGGTCGAAAACCGGCTCCCTTAAGTGCCAGGACCTTATAAGTCTTTGACGATGCGCAGGGCATCATAAATCGCGGCATGGGTATTGCGGTGCGAAATGGCATCCCCAATCCTGAACAGCTGGAACTTGCCTTCGGTAGCGATAGGCTGCGGTGTGCCTACAATGAGGTTGTCATAGTTGACGGCCCCTTGGTTGCTCGACAGCGGCTTCAGCTCTTCATATAGATCGGCCATAGGCAAGGTGCCGAAATTGACGACGACTTGGTCTACGCGCCGCTCTTTAGCAACGTTTGTGTAATCGCTGCTGACCAAGGCAACGAGTTCACTGCCATCGCGCTTAATGCCGGTCAGGCGGAAGGTGGGGGTGAACGTGGTATCCAGCATTTGTAACGTACGCATGTAAGGCACCAGGTTCATGGCCATGACCTCCGGCGCCAAGGCGCGGTCGGCTGTCATGTATTCGACCTTACCGCCTGCTTTGGCAATAATCTCAGCCGCTTGCAAGGCGGTATGGTCGCCTGCATCGTCATACACCAGCACGTTGCTGCCTGGCGCCACATGGCCTGAGAGTAAATCCCAACCGGTGACGGCCAGCTCATTGCCCTCTTGAAGCGCCTCTTCGTTAGGCTGCCCGCCCGTTGCCACAATGACCACATCCGGCGCTTCGGCGAGTACTTCATCCTGTTCGGCAAAAACATTGAAATGAAATGTTACGCCCATGGCCTGACAGCGCTCAAAGCGCCAGTCGATGATTCCCATCATTTCTCGACGACGCTCGCTCTGTGCCGTTAAACGAATTTGCCCGCCGGGGGTATCTGCTGCTTCAAATACGACGACTTCGTGACCGCGTTCGGCAGCCACGCGGGCGGCTTCCAGCCCGCCGGGGCCTGTGCCAACGACCACTACCTTACGTTTGGTATTGGCGAGAGGGATGGTATGGGGCATGGTGGTTTCACGTCCAGTCGCGGCGTTGTGAATACAGTACACCGCGCCGCCCTGGTAGATGCGGTCCAGACAGTAATTGGCGCCCACGCAGGGACGGATCTCTTCTTCACGGCCTTCGATGACTTTTTTCATTAGGTGTGGGTCGGCCATATGAGCACGAGTCATGCCGATCATATCGACCTTGCCGGTGGCAATCGCATGACGAGCCGTCGCAACATCCTGAATTTTAGCCCCATGGAAAGTGGGGAAGTCGACTTCATGCTTAATCTCGCCTGCAAAATCCAGATGTGGCGCGCTGGGCATGCCTTGGATAGGAATCACGTCCGTCAGACCCGGATCGGTATCAATATGCCCTTTAACGACATTAAGAAAATCTACCAAACCGCTGTCTTTCAAACGGTGCGAAATGGTCATGCCATCACGGGCATCGAAGCCCCCGGGTAAGCACTCATCACCGGTATAACGCACGCCAAGTAAGAACTTCTCACCAACACGCTCACGGATGCTTTGGAGCACTTCAAAGGTAAATCGTAGCCGGTTGTCCAGGCTGCCGCCATAAGGCGCATCAAGCTCGTTGGTTAAGTTCGGCGGCGTCGGTGTAATCCTTGATTAATCGCTCAATATCCCAAAGCTCGGCTCTTTTCGGATAAGCACGATGAGATGCTTCCCGATGATTGGAGGCTGATACCGCCGGTAGCCAATCTCCTTTGTCCCACCGGGTGCGGCGACCCAGGTGCGTTAGCTGAATCATTACCGCCGTACCGTGTTCGTGGCACGCCTCGGTGAGGTCGCGCATCCACGGCACCACCTCATCTTTATAAGCCAAAATATTGTTAAACACCGGCGGGGTGTCTCGGGAAACCGCTGCCGACCCAGCAGTCATGGTCAGGGCAATACCTGCTTTGGCACGTTCAACATGATAAGCCCGGTATAACTCTTTAGGCATGCCATCTTCGGGGTAAGCTGGTTCTTGAGAAGTCAGCATTACCCGATTTTTCAGCGTTAAATGTTTTAGTTGTAACGGCTGTAGCAAAGGGTCGTTTTTCACGGTCGTCTTCCCTTGTTGTTTTGATGGTTGACACAAGCTAGCCTTCACTGTACATATTTGTCAATATATATGACAGTAGTGTACATTAAAATGACAAGCTTGCTGTATGATCGATTGCATCGCCATGGCAAAGAGAGAAATACGTGAAAAACGGACGCGCCACGATTAACCAAACTGCTTGGATTGATGCTGCTTACGAGCTACTGACAGCCTCGGGAGTCAGCGCCGTCAAGATCGTACCGTTAGCAAAGAAGTTAAAAACATCACGCACCAGTTTTTACTGGTTATTTAAAGACCGTGAAGAAGTGCTTGCTGCACTACTGGAGCGGTGGGAGCGACAAAATACCCAGGCCTTAGTTGAGCAATCGGAGAAATATGCATCTTCCATCGTGGAAGCCACGCTCAATATCTTTGATTGTTGGTTTGACCCGGCGGTATTTGATTCTGAATTTGAGTACGCCGTTAGAAGCTGGAGCCTGCAAGATCAAGCGGTTGCTGAGCGCGTTAGCCAAGCCGATAGCGTGCGGCTACAAGCGCTGCAAGACATGTTTATTCGCTATGGCTATGACGTGCTGGAAGCTGATACCCGTGCACGCACGGTGTATTTGATTCAGATCGGCTATATCTCGATGCATACCCAGGAGACCCAAGATACGCGGATCGCCCGAGTGGCTCAGTACATCAATATTTTTACTGGGCAGATGTGCACCCATGCTGATCTTGAGCGGTTTGCTGCGCGCCATAGAGCGCGGTTTACGCCCGAAGAGATGGCGGCTCAACAAGAGATGACAGATGAAACCGACATTAACGCTCGGCATTATCGGGGGGTGACCACGTTAAAAAGCTGAAACGATAATCTGGGCTTGTCTGCAGCATAAATGTCATCTTCGCGGTCGGAACCGGTCCAGGAGGAAGCAATCGGCATCTGGTTATGTAAGAATGTGTACGCTAAAGCCATTGGGGTCCAAAAATCAAAATGTTAGACGGATATATGCCACCTTAAGTGTTTTATGTGGAAATTAACAATCTAGATGTTCGCATAATATATATTATGTTAAATGGTAGATTAGGTAGCTTCTAAAAAGTTAATACGGCGTTGGACAACCGGTCTAGCTTCTCCTTATTATTCCTTTTTAATTTTCAAGGATGTCTCTCGTTATGCGCCCAGGTGTTTTGTGGCTGATGGCTGGTTTATCACTTCTATTTTCTGGCTGCGCCCTTCAGCAACCAGATTCTAATGAGCCACCGTTATTGAACGAGGTATCATTCAATACTCGAATGCTCGAGCTACAGGATGCATTAGGGCAACAATGCAGTGCCAATGCTCAGCATCAGGCGCAACAACTCAGCCAGCAGCAGGTGCTTACCGCTGATGTTCGTGAAGTGGGTAGCCTGCTACGCCTTTTACGCGGTGATATAAAGGAGCTTGAAGCTCGGGGTGACGAGCCCATCATTATCCGCGAAGAGTGTGAAGTGGACACCACGCTAGATATGAAAACCATGCTGGGACGTAGCGAATGGGTTGGCCTGCCAGGTGTAGGTACCTATTTAAAAGCACGCGTGGACTCCGGTGCAGAGACGTCATCATTATCGGCCTCCGACATTACGCGCTTTGAGCGCGATGGCGAAGATTGGGTGCGCTTCAAGCTGGCACTGACTGAGGATGATAGTGTCGTGGAGTCATTGCGTAACGAGTGGATCGAGGCACCTGTTCAACGGCGTGTACGCATTGTTCAAGCGTCTGGTGAAGAGTCTCGCCCCGTTGTCTCTCTATTAATGACGCTCGGTCCTATTCGTGAAAACGTCGAATTTACGCTGAATGATCGTACCCACCTCGATTTCCCCGTATTGCTAGGCCGCCGTTTCTTAATGGATATTGCTATTGTTGATGTGGCGCAAACCTACTTACATGAGCGTCCAGAATTTCCCGGCGGTGACCCTGCTGAACAAGCCGCTGAAGATGAAGCGGTCGACCAAGACGATATCGAAGAGTAAAAGCTCCCCTGCCGCTTTTCGCTGAAAGGAATTTTAATGTCACGCCTTCCGTTTTATATCATTGTAGGTCTACTTCTTGTGGCAGGTATTGCCACCAGTGTGCATAGACATCTTCATTTTGAAATTCCTTGGGTACCAGGCGAGCAGCGTCAGGTATGGGAAATTGAGGCCGTTATCAATTTCAATGCCCAGAATGGCCCCGTAAAAGTGGACTTAGCGCTGCCCACCCAGCAGGCAGGCTTTCGTGTACTGACCGAAAATACCGCTTCTTCTGGCTATGGTTTAGCCTACCAGACGGATGATTTCGGGCGCCAAGCCGAATGGACCATTCGGAATGCTGCTGGCAGCCAGCAGCTCTATTATTCGGTGCAAATGCTGGTATCACCAGGTTCCCGCCCGCCGGTACAAGCACCGCCAGGGCTGGTGTCGAGCACGCCCTGGGAAAGTCCTTATGATTCAGCAGCTACCCAGCTAATTGATAGAGCGTGGGCCAGAAGTGCAAATAATGCGACCTTTGCGCGTGAGCTAATTCTTGATGTAAATGGCGAGCGTCAGGGCGAAAATGCCCGCTTACTGCTTACCCAGGAAACGCCGTCAGCTCTCATCGTGCGCTTGCTAAATCAAGCGGGTGTACAAGCACGAGAAGTCAGCGGACTACTACTGGAAGATGGGCGCCGGCGTCAACTATTAAGCAGTTGGATTCAGGTATTTGATGAGCCTGCAGAAAGCTGGAATATATTCGACCCCGCAACGGGCGAGGAAGGCCAGCCCGAGAACCTGCTGCTCTGGGAAACAAGTGGTCGGGCGGTGCTTGAAGTTCAAGGCGGTACAAACTCGCGGGTTAGCTTCTCTATGCTAACGCACCATCAGCCAGCGTCTGCTGCTGTGCGCAACCACTTTTCTGATGATACGCTGCTGAACTTCTCAATCCATAGCTTGCCGCTTGAAGAACAAGCTCTTTTCCAAACGATTCTGCTGATTCCTATTGGCGCTTTGGTCGTTGTGTTTTTGCGTGTATTGGTCGGGGTGAAAACATCAGGCACGTTTATGCCTGTTCTGATCGCCCTCGCCTTTATACAAACCACCCTGCTGACGGGTTTGATTGGCTTCCTGCTGATCGTGGCTGTTGGCTTGGTTATTCGTAACTACCTGTCTTATTTGAATTTATTGTTGGTGGCGAGAGTGTCGGCGGTCATCATAACGGTCATCGCGATTATCTCGATCTTTACCGTATTGGCTTACCGTATGGGTCTAAGCGCGGGGCTCACTGTCACCTTCTTCCCCATGATTATCCTGGCCTGGACGATTGAGCGGATGTCGATCCTCTGGGAAGAAGAAGGCCCAAAACAGGTCATTATTCAGGGGGGCGGCAGCTTGTTGACAGCCGTGCTCGCATACCTTGCCATGAACAACCCTTGGGTGCGTCACATCACCTTTAACTTCCTGGGTGTTCAGCTGATTTTAATGGCGCTTATTCTGATTTTGGGTAACTACACCGGCTATCGTCTGCTGGAGTTACGCCGCTTCAAGCCGATTACTGATGACGAGAAGCCGTCATGAGTTGGCTCAACAACTGGACATGGCCTAGCCGCCTGCGCGACAAAGGCATTATCGGCATGAATCGGCGCAATATTCGCTATATTGGCCGGTACAATTCACGGCGCCTTTACCCGTTGGTGGATGACAAGCTCAAGACTAAACTTTTGGCGCAAGAGTATGGCATTACCACGCCGGAACTTATTGGTACGGTAACCACGCAGTTTGGCGTTCAGCATATTGGCGATATGCTGACAGGTCATGATGGTTTTGTTATCAAACCTGCCAAAGGCAGTGGCGGTAAGGGTATCCTGGTTATCGAAAAGGTAGTTGATAATCAGTTTGTTAAACCCAGCGGAGCGCATTTAACGCTTGAGGCTGTAGAGCGTCATGTCTCTAATATTCTTTCAGGGCTTTACTCCCTGGGCGGCTCTCCGGATGTAGCTGTCATTGAAACGCTGATTAATTTTGAAGAAAGCCTGATGGCATATACCTACGAAGGTGTGCCGGATATTCGGGTCATCGTTTTCAAGGGCTACCCCGTCATGGCGATGATGCGCTTATCAACGGCGGCCTCCGATGGCAAAGCCAACCTGCACCAGGGAGCGGTCGGTGTTGGATTGAATATTGCCACCGGAGAAGCGCTTCGCGGCGTGCAGTTTGACCGCCCTTGCTTCAACCACCCGGATACCGGGCATGACCTGGCAAGCCTGGCGGTCCCCCAGTGGGACACCCTGCTAAATCTGGCGGCGGGTTGCTATGAAATGACCGGATTAGGCTATTTGGGAACCGATATGGTGCTGGACAGGCAACATGGGCCCATGCTGCTTGAGCTGAATGCACGCCCGGGCCTTGCGATTCAAATGACCAACGGAGAGGGTTTGCGTCGTCGGCTTGATCTCATCGAGCGTCAACCAGAAGGGGTGCCAGTTGCCGAGCGTGTCGCGTTTGCTCAGCACCACTTTGCTCGCAAGAGTGAGCTAACAGAAAGCCCTGACACAACTATCGCAAGCGCGTAGACTAAGCTGATGACGTTTACTGAGTGCACCAATGACTGAAGCGAATACGCTACTTCAACAAGCGGAATCACAGTGTCACAGCCGCGGCGTTCGATTTACCCCCATTAGACGCCGCGTGCTTGAGTTGATTGCTCACAATGGCGGCGGTTTAAAAGCCTATGACCTGTTGGATCAACTTTCAACCGAGCATGCGGCTGCCCGCCCTCCTACGGTTTATCGAGCGCTGGAATTCTTGATTGACCAAGGATTGGTGCATCGTATCGAGTCGCTAAACGCCTATGTGGCATGCGCCTGTCCTGAACATATTCATGGGTTCCAACTGCTGATTTGCCGTCAATGTGGTTACGTCGAAGAACTGCATTTGGATGAAGTCAGCGATCAGCTGTCAGCCTTTGCCAGCCGGCAAGGCTTTAGTGTTGAGCGACAGACGATTGAGTTGCAAGGCCTTTGTCAAAACTGTCGAGCCAAGAGTGAATAATAGATATGTCTCGTTTTGATCAACTACCGGCTGATACGTTATTCAAGGCACTTGAGGCGGCAACGCCACAAGATAGATTACCCGCCACCACGACGTTATTGGATGCTGTTAGATTTAACGCGGAAGGTTTATTGCCTGCTATCGCTCAACAGTATGACACCAAAGAAGTGTTAATGATGGCCTGGATGACGCGTGAAGCGCTAGAGGAAACGCTGAGCACGCATCGCGTTTGCTACTATTCGCGTTCACGCAACAAGCTCTGGCGTAAAGGCGAGTCATCCGGACAGCAGCAGCATCTTAAGTCGGCGGCTCTGGATTGTGATGGCGATACATTGCTGCTACAGGTAGACCAGACAGGTCCTGCTTGCCATACCGGCCGCCGAAGCTGCTTTTATCTGTCGCTAACCAGCGCCGATGCCACTATTAATAGTGAACCGCTTATTCACCCGGATGAGCTTTACGGTAACCGCTAGTCATGCGCTGGGTGCATTATATATTAGGTGCTTTACGCAAGCTGGCGGTTTTAGTGATGGTTGGCGCGGTGCGTGCCTACCAATACCTTATTAGTCCCCTGCTCGGGCCTCGCTGCCGATTTTGGCCAAGCTGCTCCTCCTACACCATTGAAGCCCTTCAGGTGCACGGCCCTGTCAAAGGCGGCTGGATGGCTATCAAGCGAATCCTAAAATGCCATCCTGGCAACCCTGGTGGCATGGACCCTGTTCCCGGTGGGCGTAGTGAGCAACTTTGTAAAGAGGACGACGAGTCGCCGCCCTCTCCTTCATGCTGTCATCAACATCAACATCAACGTTAATGCCGTATTAGGCTTGCTGCGCCACTTGGTAAATACGCTCAAGCATGGCGTGGAGGCCATTGCTGCGCGTGGGGGAAAGATGTTTATCCAGCCCAAGATCCGCTAAAAAGTGCGGTTCGGTAGTGCGGATTTCAGCCGCTGTGCGCTCGCTATAGATGCGTAACAGCACCGCAATCAGCCCAGAAACAATTGCCGCATCAGAGGTAGCGCTAAAGACCAGCGTGTCGCCCTGCTGTTCATGGCGCATCCATACATTGGATTGGCAGCCCTGAATTTTATACTCCGCAGTTTTGCAGGCCTCTGGAAAATCAGGAAGCTGCTTGCCCATATCGATAATGTATTGATATCGGTCCATCCAGTTATCAAACATTTCAAACTCTTCGATTAGCTCTTGCTGGGCCTGCTCGGCGCCGGAAGTGCTCATACTCGTTCCTTTTCATATTCGATTTAAAAGCGTCAGACTATTATACGGGTTCAAGGTGGCTTGCGTGGATAGCTTTGTCAGCCTGACGTGCCTTATGGCGTAAGCCGGTGACGTTGCTGTTCACGGTGCCACTCGTTATCTTCGGTGTGCAGGTAGCGCGACGTGGTGTCCAACCGTGCATGGCGGGCGCTTTCTGCCAAGTGACGCAAGCTAATACCCGCTTGAGCCTGGTGCGTGATCGAGGTGTGCCGCAGCCAGTGCGGTGTTGCCTTGCGCAGCGCAGCCAGATAGGCGGGCGCCCCCTCTTCAGCTTCAAGCACGTCGGCCGCTTCTGCAAAGGTTTCACGAATCAGCCGGTAAAGTTGATTATCACCAATACCCCGCTTTCCATCCAGCGCTCGGATAGCAGGCGTCTCGTCAAACTGCATGGGCAATCCATCAAGCCCAAGCGCTTGTCGCCAATCAGCCAAACATGCCTGCATATCATCAGGCACAGGGACGCGAGCAAGCTTGCTGCCTTTGCCCACCACGGACCACCACCAGCGCCCTTCTGATTGGGAAAAATCACCCATGCGGGTGCCCGCCATTTCGCTAATACGCGGTGCTAATAAGTAGGCAAAGCCAAAAATAAACCGGCGTCGGGCCTGTTCATACTCGACGCGACTTCCCTTCCCGTCACTCATTGGCTTATTAAGCCAACACCAAAACCACTCCCATAGCTCACGTTCCAGATAGCGCTCAATACGCGGTGACTGATTATTTAAGCGGCGAGATTTATCGCGCATCAACCGAAACGGGTTATGGCTAACCCATCCTGCTTCTACCAGCCAGCTAAACAGCCCCTGCAAAATAATCAAACTTTGTCGGCGGCTGGCGGGTGATAACGCTCCACGAAATGGCCGCCACTCCGGGTGGTAACGAGGTTTTGAAGGCCCAACCCAGTGCTGGGCGGGCTGCGGGTCTGCCAAGAATGCTTCAAATTGGCGCAGCGTTTCCCGGTTCATCGCTTCCAGCGTTAAGTGCTGGTGGTCAAGCCAAAGCAACAGTCGCTCGGTTTCACGCCGGTAGCTTTTCCAGGTTTGCGGGCTGTCCTGATACTCGGCAAGCCATGCAGCAACGGCCTGAGCGTCTGTATGCGCATTAATGTGTGATGACTGAAATGGCAGCTCCACTACAGCGCCTGACGCTTGTATGCCGCCCTTCTGTCCGGCAATTACGTCCATTTGATCATAAACATACTGATACCTATCTCGATAACGCTACCTGGCTCTATTTTAGCCTGCATCGCTATGCCGCTGTTTGCTAAGGGATAAGTATGATGCCGGGCGTGTATAAATTCAAGATTATAAGAGTAATCTTGAATTTATGTGCTTAATGATAAATAAAATTACGTAATACATATAACGTAATTATTGTATTTATAAGCCATTACGCGGAAAATAGAACGATTCAATAGGCAATATCAGGAAGAGACAGCATGGCGCGCAGTGGCATTCAGTACAGTGACGTACAGCATGCAATCGATACGCTTCTTACCCGTGGCGATACGCCCAGCGTGCAACGAATCCGCGAGGTGTTGGGTACCGGCAGCTTTACGACGATTAGCGAGCACTTCCGCTATTGGCGCACCGAGCGCGAACAGAACCGCGACGTTCCTCCACCTAAAGGTGTCCCTGAGGTAGTTGTTAATGTCGCCAGTGAGCTATGGCGTGAAGCGCAAGAAGTCGCCAATCAGGCGCTGCTGCACTACCGCGAAGAGGCGAATCGACAAGTCGAAGAAGCCCAACAGCTGGCTGAGAATGCCGAACAGTTAGCCGCGAACGCCGAACAGCGCGAAAGCGCCCTGGCGGAACACTTCCGCCATACCGAGCAGCGTCTTGAAGCGCTTAACCGTGAGCTGGCCGCAAACCAGGCCAAAGAGCAGCATTGGCAGCAGGCTGCCACTGAGGCGCATGAGGAAAACCAGCAGTTAAAAAAAGCGAATGAAGCCTTACACCAGCATAATGAGGCCCTTGGCCAGCAACATGCCGCTGCGTTAAAAGAGCAACAGAGCGCATGGGAAAAACGCCTGGCCCAAGAAGAGCAGCGCAATGAAAATGCCGAGGGAAGATTGATGGCGATGCTGGATGAGGCTCGCCAGGAGCGTGCTCAGGAAGAAAAAGCCTCGCAAAAGCGGCTCCAGCAGAAGCAGCAACGCATCGAGGCGTTAACGGAGGAGCTAAAGCAGAATCGCGGCGATCTACTAAAACAGCAGACTCAGGCAAACCAATATGCCCAGCAGGCAAAAGAACAGGAGCAGCACATCGCCACCCAAGAAGAGCGCATTGCATCGCTCACTCAGCAATTGGAAGATGCTCAGGAAAACAACAAACAGCAGCGAGAGCAGATGAAACGTGAGCGCGAATGGCAGACCACAATGGGTCAACAAATGACGGCGTTACAGCAGCAACTTTCTGAACTACCTGCTTCGATAAACGTCAGAGAAAGGCAGTTGAACGAGAATGATTGAATGACGTCGACACCGGCTATCCTGCCGACATCATTTAACCAGCCGATGGTTGTTGACCGGCAGGAGCATCACCATGCTGATTAAAATTGCTAAATCTGGTGACTTACATGAATCAGAGATCACCCCTGAGTCGATTTACTTATCACGCCGACGTTTTATGGGCGGACTCGCGGGCCTCGGAGCAGGGCTGGCATTAGCAGGCCACGCCTCAGCCAGTGAGCAAATGCCTGACTACAACGATGTTCCCGAAGGCGATGCGCCTGAATGGTTTAAGGCCAAACGCGATGCGGCCGAGTGGCGGGCAGTTGTGCCTACTGACCCGAGCCAGGACAAAATGGCCCCTTATGCGGATGCCAGCAGCTACAACAATTTTTTTGAATTTGGTACCGGTAAAAGCGACCCCTCACGCAAAGCGGGCTCGCTGGTGGCTAAGCCTTGGAGCGTAGTGATTGATGGTGAGGTCAATAAGGGTGGGCGCTTCGCCCTTGAAGATCTCGTCAACCCTTCCCAGTTTGAAGAACGCATTTACCGGCTACGCTGTGTTGAAGCCTGGTCGATGGTTATTCCTTGGCTAGGTATTTCGCTTGCCGAGGTTATTCAACGCGCAGAGCCGACGTCAAAAGCCAATTACGTGCTCTTTGAAACGCTAGTAGATCCTGAGCAAATGCCTGGGCAAGGCTCCGCTTTTGCCCTAATCGACTGGCCCTATGTAGAAGGACTACGCCTTGATGAGGCAATGCATCCGCTAAGCTTTCTAGCGATGGGCATGTATGGACGAGAGCTACCTAATCAAAACGGCGCACCGCTTCGCCTAGTGGTGCCATGGAAGTATGGCTTTAAAAGCATTAAATCGATTGTGCGCATTTCACTGGTTGAAGAAGAGCCACTCAATTCCTGGCAGCAAATCGCTGCCAATGAATATGGCTTTTACGCCAACGTGAACCCTGAAGTCGATCATCCTCGTTGGAGCCAGGCCACCGAACGCCGTTTACCGAACAGCCTCTTCAATACCAATATCATCGACACGCGTATGTTTAATGGTTATGCCGATGAAGTCGCTGACTTATACGCAGGCATGGATCTTCGGGTTCACTACTGATGCCGGCTTATTTTATGACGCTATGGCGTATAGGCGTTTTCATTTTCGCCTTGGCGCCCTTGGGCTGGTGGAGTTTGCAAGTAGCTAACAACCTGGCGGGCCCAGAGCCTGGGCGCTATTTGCTGTTAAATATTGGCCAAGGCGCACTATGGCTATTGTTGCTTACCTTAAGTCTTACGCCTCTGACCCGCCTGACACGCTGGAAAGGTTTTAGCGTTATTCGCCGCCAGCTGGGTCTGTGGACGCTGGCCTATGCATTTTTGCATTTCGTTTGTTACGCGTTATTTATTCTGGGACTTAATTGGACGCAGCTAGGCAGTGAGATCGTTAAACGGCCGTATATTATTGTGGGCATGCTTGCCCTGCTGGGTTTGGTAACGTTAGGCGCTACGTCTAACCGTTGGGCCATGCGTAAACTGGGCAAGCGCTGGAAAACGCTCCATAAGTTTAGCTACGTTATTTTGGTGCTGGTGTTGCTGCATTTCTTGTGGATAGTACGCGCCGACATGCAGGAGTGGTTTTTATACGCGATGGCAGGCGCACTGCTGATGTGCCTGCGCATTCCGGCCATATCGCGCATGTTGCCCAAGGTACGCCAACGAATAAAGCATTCCGCGTAACGAATCTTAAAGACTCCTTATCCTTGTACAACACGTATCCCGTATACGTTTGGATAAAACGCAAAAACCCAGCCATAAGGCTGGGCTCGAATCAAAGCACGGCTTTATTTAGCGGTAATAAGCGTTGGTGTTATCGGTATGGTCTGTCACATCACGAATACCGGCAAGCTCAGGAATGCGTTCCATCAGCGTTTTTTCGACGCCGTCTTTAAGCGTTAAATCTACCGCTGCACACCCTTGGCAACCGCCGCCAAAGGCCAGAATGGCCATTTTTTGCTCGGTTAACTCAATCAGCTTGATCTCACCGCCATGCGCCGCCAAGCCAGGGTTAATCTCGCTATACAGCACGTAATTAATACGGTCCTCAAGCGGGCTGTCAGCATTTACCTTGGGCATCTTGGCGTTGGGTGCCTTGATGGTCAGCTGCCCCCCCATACGATCAGCATTGAAATCGACCACGGCTTCTTCTAAAAACGCCAGGCTGTTTTTATCAAGAAATACGTTGATCTTTTCAAGTTCAAGCGTAACGTCAGCGGGTTCTTCTTCGCCCGGACGGCAGTATGCAAGGCATGTCTCTGCATACGGCGTGCCCGGTTGGGTAATGAAAATACGCACAGCGATACCTTCAACGTTTTGCTTTTCAAGCAATTCCGCAAGGTACTCTTGGGCGCTATCGGTAATGTCGATACCTGGTGCTTCGGTAGTCGTGGTCATGAGGCTATTTTCCCTCCCGTGAACAGTGGCAATACCACTTCACATGTCATTTTATTGCTATGGTAAGCAAAACAGCGCGTCGACACAATCCCGACTGTTTTAGTAGGCTATTTAAATGGCTAACGGGCTAATGATTTTTTAACAGCTGCATTGTATAGCTGCCCTGCTTGGCGCCCTTTGGTATCATAATGTCCGTTTGGTTATTGATATGTTGTAAAACGCCGCTCATACCCCTTTTCGAAAACGTATTTTAATAAAATATTTTCGATCAAGACGCTGGAGAAGATTCCCTGTTATGGCCGCTAGTGATTTGAACGCCTCGCTTACCCAACGCCTTACCCAACGCATTCTAATTCTGGATGGCGGTATGGGGACCATGCTGCAAAATGCCCAGCTGAGCGAGGAAGACTTTCGTAGCGAACGCTTCAGCGATTGGCCGTCAGATTTAAAAGGCAATAATGACTTACTGGCGCTCACCTGCCCCGACGTAGTGTCGCGTATTCACCGCGGCTACCTGGAAGCGGGTGCGGACATTATTGAAACCAATACCTTTAACAGTACGCGCCTTTCTCAAGCCGACTACGGCATGGAAGACATTGTTGTCGAGCTTAACCGTGAGTCTGCGCGCCTCGCTCGGGAAGTGTGCGATGCGGTCGCGGCTGAAACCGGCGTGCCGCGTTTCGTTGCAGGCGTATTGGGACCCACTTCACGCACTGCTTCGTTATCGCCGGATGTGAACGACCCGTCCAAGCGTAACGTGACCTTCGATGAGCTGCGTGAAAACTATTATGAAGCTGCTCAGGCGCTGATCGAGGGCGGCGCTGACCTGATCATGATCGAAACCATTTTCGATACGCTTAACGCCAAAGCCGCGATCTATGCACTTGAAGTGCTGTTTGAAGACCTTGGCAAGCGTCTGCCGGTGATGATTTCAGGCACGATCACCGATGCCTCGGGCCGGACGCTTTCCGGGCAAACCACCGAGGCGTTTTGGAACTCGGTTCGCCATGCCCAGCCGCTGTCAGTAGGCCTTAACTGTGCGCTAGGGGCTGAAGAGCTACGTCCTTACCTTGAAGAGCTATCCACCAAAGCCGATACGTTTGTCTCTGCACACCCTAACGCTGGCTTGCCTAACGAATTTGGTGAGTATGACCAAACGCCGGAGGAGATGGCGGCGATTGTTAGCGAGTTTGCCGAGAGCGGGCTGGTTAATATCATTGGTGGCTGCTGTGGCTCGACGCCTGAACATATTCGTGCAATTGCAGATGCGGTGCGTCCCATGGCACCGCGTCAGATTCCTGAGCGTAGCTCCGCTTGCCGTTTGTCCGGACTTGAGCCTTTCAACATTGATGCAGACTCGTTATTCGTCAACGTGGGTGAGCGTACTAACGTAACGGGTTCGGCGCGTTTCAAACGGCTTATCGTTGAAGAAGATTTCACCACTGCCCTGGAAGTAGCGCTTGAGCAAGTCGAGAACGGCGCGCAAATCATCGATATCAATATGGACGAGGGCATGCTGGAGTCGCAGGAAGCCATGGTGCGCTTTCTGAATCTGATTGCTGGCGAGCCGGATATTGCCCGTGTGCCAATCATGATCGACTCGTCCAAATGGGACATTATCGAAGCAGGCCTAAAATGCGTTCAGGGCAAGGCCATTGTTAACTCGATTTCTTTAAAAGAAGGCGAAGCGGCGTTTCGTGAGCAGGCCACCAAATGTCGTCGCTTTGGCGCGGCTATCGTGGTCATGGCCTTCGACGAGGATGGTCAAGCCGATACATTCGCACGCAAGACGGAAATCTGTGAGCGCGCCTACCGCCTACTGGTCGATGACATCGGCTTTCCGGCCGAAGATATCATTTTCGACCCCAACATCTTCGCCATTGCCACAGGCATCGAAGAGCACAACAACTACGCCGTCGACTTTATCGAGGCGTCTCAGTGGATTCGCGAAAACCTGCCCCATGCGATGATTTCAGGCGGCGTTTCCAACGTCTCCTTCTCGTTCCGGGGCAATAACCCGGTACGTGAAGCGATCCACTCGGTGTTCCTGTATCACGCCATCCGTGCGGGTTTGAGCATGGGGATCGTTAACGCCGGGCAACTTGCGCTATACGACGACTTACCCGCCGAGCTTCGCGATGCCGTGGAAGACGTTGTGCTGAATAAGCGTAGCGACGGCACCGAGCGCTTGCTGGAGCTGGCAGACAAGTACAAGGGTGACGGTAGCGGCCCGGCCAAGAAAGAGGACCTTGAGTGGCGTGATTGGCCCGTTAATAAGCGCATCGAACATGCGCTGGTGAAAGGCATTACGGCCTATATCGAAGACGACACCGAAGAAGCTCGCGTTCAGGCCGAGCGCCCTATCGAGGTCATTGAAGGGCCACTGATGGATGGCATGAACGTGGTCGGCGACCTGTTTGGCGCCGGTAAAATGTTCCTGCCCCAGGTAGTGAAATCCGCGCGGGTCATGAAGCAGGCGGTTGCCTATTTGATCCCGTATATCGAAGCGGAAAAAAACGAAGGCACTCAGGCCAAGGGCAAAATTGTCATGGCCACGGTTAAAGGCGACGTTCACGATATCGGCAAAAATATTGTCGGCGTGGTGCTGCAGTGTAATAACTACGAAGTTATTGATCTTGGCGTAATGGTACCTGCCGAGAAAATTCTTCAAGCCGCGATTGACCACAACGCCGATATTATTGGCCTTTCGGGGCTGATTACGCCGTCGCTCGATGAAATGGTACATGTAGCCAAGGAAATGCAGCGCCGAGGCATGAACCTGCCGCTGCTGATTGGTGGCGCGACGACGTCCAAAGCGCATACCGCCGTTAAAATTGAGCCACAGTACGAGCAACCGGTCATTTATGTGACCGATGCTTCTCGCGCGGTAGGTGTCGCCGGCCGATTACTCGCCCCCAATCTAAAAACGGCGTATGTCGCGGAAATTCGTGAAGAGTATGTCAAGGTGCGCGAACGTAACGCCAAGCGCCGTCCTAAAGCGGCGGACCTGGATTACACTCAGGCGCGCAAACGTCGTTTCCGCACCGACTGGAGCACCCAGACGCCGGTTGAACCCAAGTTCCTGGGCCTCAAAACGTTCGATAACTATGACCTTGAAGAGCTGATCGAGCGTATCGACTGGACGCCCTTCTTCATGAGCTGGCAGTTAGCGGGTAAGTACCCAAAAATTCTTAACGATGAGGTCGTGGGCGAAGCGGCGCGCAACCTGTTTGCCGATGCGCAAGTCATGTTGCGCAAGCTTGTCGATGAAAAGCGCGTTCAGGCTCGGGGCGTTATCGGCCTGTGGCCGGCCAACAGTGTGGATGATGACGTCGTTGAAGTGTATGCCGATGAATCGCGCAGTGAGGTCATCGAGCGCCTTCACCATATTCGCCAGCAAACCACCAAGGGTCGAGACGGTATCTGCTACAGTCTGGCGGACTTTATTGCGCCTAAAGAGAGCGGCAAAGCCGACTGGATCGGCGGCTTTGCGGTTACCGCCGGGCATGGCGTTGACGAACTTACCAAGGCGTATGAAGCGGCAGGTGATGACTACAACGCGATTTTGGTTCAAGCACTTACCGACCGTTTGGCAGAGGCCTTTGCAGAGCGCATTCACGAGCGGGTACGTAAAGAGTTCTGGGGTTACGTGCCAGAAGAAACACTGGATAACGACGCGCTGATAGCAGAAAAATATCAGGGCATTCGCCCCGCCCCCGGCTATCCTGCTTGCCCGGATCACACCGAGAAAGGCACCTTGTTCAAGCTGCTAAACGCCACAGAAAATACCGGCCTTGCGCTAACCGAAAGCTACGCCATGTGGCCGGCCGCTGCCGTTGCGGGTTGGTATTTTGCTCATCCGCAGTCAAAGTATTTCTCGACAGGCAAAATCACCCGTGACCAGGTAGAAGCAATCGCTGAGCGTAAACAGATGCCGTTTGAGGAAATGGAGCGCTGGCTATCGCCGGTACTCTCTTACGACCCCAGTTGATATGGCGTTAGCAACTCGACGCCACGGCAAGGTCGTTCGCTTGGCGCTACCGATCATGTTGGGCATGCTTTCTCAGAGCATGCTCAACATCATTGATGCCGCACTGGTGGGGCATTTAGGCCAGGTCGCGCTGGCGGGTGTGGGTGTGGGTGGTTACGCCATGTTTATGCTCACCGCCCTGGTGTTTGGTCTCTCTTCAAGCGTTCAATCGCAAACGTCCCAGCGCCTTGGAGCGGGCTGTGAGCATTCGGCTCAGCCTTTACAGGCAGGCGTCGCGGTTGGCATGGTAGTTGGGCTGCCGCTATCGCTGCTGGCCTGGTGGCAAGCGCCTGCCCTGCTGTATTTGATAACACAGGTGCCTGAGGTGCATCACGTGGCGGTTGATTACTTTCGCTGGCGGGTTATCGCCCTGACAGCCATTGCGTTAACACTATGTTTTCGTGGTTATTGGAATGGCCGCCAACAGACACACCTTTATCTGCGCATTATTATGGTTGTTCAGCTGTTTAACGTAGCGGCCAGTAGCGGGCTGATCTATGGCCTGTTTGGGCTACCACGTATGGGGGCAAGCGGCGCAGGCGTAGGTACAACTCTCTCGATGTTTTTAGGCCTTTTTATCTGGCTTTGGGTCACTGTAAGACAGCACGACCAGAATGGCTTTTTGTTCAGCCTACCGATGTTCGATACGCTGCGCACAACGCTAGCACTTGCTCTGCCTCATTCCCTACAGCAGATATGTTTTGCGGCGGGCTATGTGGTGCTTTTTTGGTTGTTAAGTCGTATGGGGACCGCAAGTGTTGCGGTTGGGCATGTGTTGGTTAACTTGTCATTATTGCTAATCCTGCCGGGTGTGGGTGTGGGCGTTGCTGCCATGAGCCTGGTAGGCGAAGCATTAGGCCAGGATGATCAAAGGGCGGCCCATCGGTGGGGGCTGGATGCGCTGGGCGTTGCCGGTGTGCTGCTCGCCCTCTTGGCACTGCCAATGCTCGTATTCCCGATGCAGGTACTCAGCATTTTCTTTTCCAGCCCCGAGCTTATCGCCCTGGGCACGCTGCCCTTACAAATTACCGGTGCAATGATTGTGCTGGATGCGGCGGCGCTGGTGCTGGCTCAGGCATTGATGGGCGCTGGCGCGCAGCGTACGGTGATGCTGCTGACCTTAAGCATGCAGTGGCTTTTGTTTCTGCCCCTTGCCTGGTGGGTTGGGATTGGTTTACAACAAGGCCTGCTTGGGGTTTGGCTGGTACAGATAGTTTATCGATTTGCCAACTCGGCGGGTTTTTTATGGATTTGGCAGCGTAAGCGCTGGCTAGCTCCCAATGTTTTAAATATCGTTTAGCGATAAAAAGATAATTATATATTCTTTTGTAGAATATGAAACACGCGTTAAGGTAACACTACATTAATGTCCGCCTTGACGTGACCATTTCGCTTTTTAGCAGGATCGTGCCACATGTACCGTTACGATATTCACGACCAAACGCTTGTTGATGAGCGCGTTGCTCAATTTCGCGATCAGATGAACCGCTATCTGGCGGGTCGACTCAGCGAAGAAGAGTTTCTTCCTTTGCGGGTACAGAACGGTTTATACGTTCAGCGCTATGCTCCCATGCTGCGGATCGCCATTCCCTACGGCATGCTGGCTTCCTATCAGTTGCGTAAGTTGGGGGACCTAGCGCGTGACTTTGACCGCGGGTACGGTCACTTTACAACGCGTACCAACCTGCAGTTGAACTGGCCTAAGCTTGAGACGGTGCCGGATATGCTGGCGGAGTTGGCAACTGTCCAAATGCATGCAATTCAGACAAGTGGTAATGACATTCGTAATACCACGACTGATCAATTTGCAGGTATTGCGGAAGACGAAGAAGTAGATCCTCGCCCCTGGTGTGAGCTGATACGCCAATGGTCGACATTTCATCCTGAATTCGCTTATCTGCCGCGCAAATTTAAAATTGCCGTGACCGGCGCTGAGCAAGACCGTGCAGCCATTCAGGTTCACGATGTAGGGTTACGCCTATGGCGTGATGATGCGGGTGAAGTGCGCGTAAAAGTTCTCGCGGGCGGCGGTCTGGGCCGCACACCGCTAATCGGTGAAGTTGTTTGTGAAGACTTGCCTTGGCAGCACTTGCTTACGTATCTGGAGGCTCTGGTTCGCGTTTATAACCAGTTTGGCCGCCGGGACAACAAGTTCAAAGCACGGATCAAGATACTGGTCAAAGCGCTAGGTGTCGAAGAGTTTAGCCGCCGAGTAGCCGAGGAGTGGGCGCATCTTAAAGATGGCCCTCAAACCTTAACGCCTGAAAGTATTGAGCGGGTTGCAGGATACTTTGTTGATCCTGACCGCCGCCCGGTAAGTGACGACGCTATAGCGGCTATTGATGCACTGCGCCAGGAAAATCGTGCTTTTGGCCGTTTTATGACCAACAATGTTCAGGGGCATAAAGTTAAAGGCTATAAAGCGGTGACGCTGTCACTAAAACGCAGCGGCCATTCACCGGGTGACGTTACCTGGGAACAAATGCACCAGATAGCGGACCTGGCAGACAAATATAGCTTCGGCGAGCTTCGTGTAACTCACGAACAAAACCTGGTGCTTGGTGATGTACCTGCCGATCAACTGGAAGCACTATGGCACGATCTGGAAGCACTAGGCTTGGCAAATCCCACGGTCGGTACACTGGCAGATCTTATCTGCTGTCCGGGGGGGGACTACTGCGCGCTTGCTAATGCGAAGTCAATCCCTGTGGCACAGTCAATTCAAGAACGCTTTGAAGACCTGGACTTCCTGTATGATCTCGGCCCGCTGGATCTTAATATTTCAGGCTGCATGAATGCCTGCGGACATCACCATGTAGGCCACATCGGCATACTAGGCGTCGATAAGAAAGGTGAAGAGTGGTACCAGATTTCGCTGGGTGGTGATCAAGGCAACAGTGCCGCTTTGGGCAAGATTCTTGGCCCATCCTTTAGCCGTGAAAATGTGCCTGATGTGATTGATAAGCTGCTAAACGTTTACGTGGGTGAGCGTCATAGTGGCGAGACTTTCCTGGACACTTACCGTCGTATCGGCCTGAAGCCTTTTAAGGAGCGCGTTTATGCTTAACCAGCCTTCTTCTGAAGAGAACCTGCCATTCGAGACAGATCTGGTAGAACGCCAACGTCCTTACCTGTTTCGCGGCCAAGAAACGCAGGATAGCTGGACGTTAGTACGCGATACTGAAACAAACGCAACAGTATCTGACGCGCATACCATCGTGCCGCTCTCAATCTGGCTTGATAGCACTTCAGAGGGCAAGCTGACAGCTCCCTGGTTGCCTGCGGATACCGAGCTGACACCAGAGTTGTCTGAACGCCTTTCAAGCGCGCCATTAATTGCAATCGATTTTCCAAAATTCACTGACGGCCGTGGCTATAGCCTGGCGCGCCTACTAAGGGAGCGCTATGCCTACCAGGGTGAAGTGCGTGCCATTGGCGATGTGCTGGTTGACCAGCTGTTTTTTATGACCCGCTGTGGATTTGACGGACTTTCGCTTCGAGAAGACCAGTGGGTCGAAGATGCTCTGCGAAATCTGCATATTTTTAGTCGCGCTTATCAGCCTGCGACCGATCAACCCGAGCCGCTGTTTCACTTGCGCCAACAGGCAACCAATAAGGTAGCTTCTTACGCTTGATAGCGAAGCACACAGTGAATGCCCCTGCTTTCAGGGGCATTTTTGTTGTTATCCTTTCCTTTTTTGCTGGCGCTCACGGTTATTGGCTTTCGCCCGTTGGCTTTTGCGCAGCATCACCCACGTAGCGCCAAGCCCGCCTTCGGAAGGCTGGGCAGAGACATACGCCTGGACCTCTTCAAACTGGCCAAGCCACTTGGCCAGGTAAGAGCGCAGCACGTTGGCTGGGCTGTCCAGTTCGCGCCCTCTTCCATGCACAATCATGACCGAACGCAGGTCATGCGCATAGGCTTCCTGAATAAACGGGAACAGCATGCGGCGACATTCAGCCAGCGGCCGACGCAATAAATGAAGTTGTGCCTGTACGCTATATCCTCCATGCCTTAATTTATCGACAACGCCCTGCTGAATGCCTTCTCGACGGTATTCGATAGGATCAAAAGGGGGCAGTAAATCAACAAAATCATCGGATAGAAAATTACGTTCACTAAGCTCTTCTTGAGCGCTTTCTCTGCGTGCAAGCTGTGCTGCAGAAGGCTTCCTCCGGTGATTACCTGCGTCGGCCTGATTACTACGTGCCAACGGCGTTACATCACCCACAGAGGCTCGGAAATCCATATCATCACGAAGTGGCTGGTTCATTGCAGGCTCCTCCGATAAGGTCTACCTCTATCCTAGCAAACCATATCGTATTGCTTAAGCAGATTGCTCAACACTTGCTTAAGGGAGAACGGCACGCCAGGCTATCCCACTCACGTTTTTAAAAGGGCAACGGATGGGCTGGGTTAAAAAAACAGTCGCTCTGGCAGGTTTATTACTGCTGTCAGCGGCCACATGGCTATGGCTAACCCTGTTAAGTCCCTGGCTCTATTCCCCGCCTGATGAGGTGCAAACGGTAGAGCAACGCACACATCAGCTGTTTGTGTATGGAACGCTACGTTATCCACTGATTCGCTGGTTAGTCGCTGGCAGTTTAGGCAGTCCAGAACCGGCGGTTCTTCCAGGGTATCAGCGTCACGATCTGGACGTCGCTCCTCAGCCAGGTAGCCACGTCGAAGGCCTAAAATTAACCGTGACGCCGGAAGCGTTAAGGCGGCTTGATCGCTATGAACGCTTGGGCGTTCGGTACGAGCGCGTTAAAAAACGGTTAGCCGATGGAAGCGACGTCTGGGTTTACGTCAGATTACCCGAAACCAGCTACCATCTTTTAAAGCCATCTCCTGCCAAGTACATAGCTCTGATACCATAAGGCATCAGGCAGGGCTTTTATCGGCATTCTTCCAGGACCAAGGAAAATTTATGAGTAACACCACCCCTTACGTATTGGTTCTTTATTACTCTCGCTCAGGGGCGACGGCCGATATGGCCCGTCAATTGGCTGCAGGTATTGAAAGCATTGCGGGTATTGAAGCGCGTTTACGCACGGTACCTCCAGTTTCAACAACTTGCGAGGCCGTCGCGCCGGAAATCCCTGATGAGGGGGCGGTGTATGTTGAACTTGATGATCTGCGTAACTGCAGCGCGCTTGCCTTGGGTAGCCCCACGCGCTTTGGCAATATGGCCGCTCCCTTAAAGTATTTCCTGGATAGCACAAGCAGCTTATGGATGAACGGTGCTTTGGTCGATAAACCAGCTTGTGCATTTACATCGACCTCCAGTCTACACGGCGGCCAGGAAAGTACGCTGCTGACCATGTTAGTGCCTTTGTTGCACCACGGAATGGTCTATGCAGGTATTCCCTATAGTGAAACGGCCCTGTTAAGCACCCAAGGCGGAGGCACGCCTTACGGTGCCAGCCATTTGGCAGGCCCACGTAGCGACCGTTCGGTAGATGAACATGAACGAGCACTATGCGTAGCACAAGGCAAACGACTGGCTAAACTAGCAGTAGCGCTTAATGCCATGCGTCAGGGGACATCATGAAGCAGTGGCTAACTAGCCTGGAGGAGCGCCACGGCATAAATACGTTAACACTGCGTGCACGGAAGTGTGTATTGATCAGTTTTACGCTGCTCTTGCTGCTGGTTATTTATCGTGGCTTTACATTGCAAAGCGATACGTTTGATTGGCGGCCTGTGGTGGCCTTTATTTTACCGCTGGTGCTTTTTTTACCTTCCATTCTTGGCCAGCGTGCACGTGGCCATGCCTGGCTCGCCTTTGTCAGCCTTCTCTACGTTACACAAGGTGTCATGCTAGCCTCTGTACCCGGGCAAACGGTGCATGGCATTGTGGAAGCGCTCGTATCGCTGGCGCTTTTTGTAGGTTGCATGGGGTACGCACGTTTTCGTAGCCAACAACAGCGCCAAACAGGTAAGTGAACGTTTTGGGCGTTATCTAAAGAGTGACGAACGTTATTAAAATTCAGGGTGTTATTAAAACTTAGGGAGTTCCGCTAATGACTCGCAACATAGCCGACATTCGGCGTGATTACGAAGGTGGCAGGCTTGATGAAACCCATGTCACTCAAGGGCCTTTCGTGCTGTTTGATGAGTGGTTTAGCCTGGCCATGGAGAAGGAGGATAAAGACGCCAATGCCATGACGCTGGCAACAGTGGATAGCCAAGGGCGGCCGCATGCACGCGTTGTATTGCTGAAAGGATTTGATGAGCAAGGAATGGTGTTTTACACCAATTACCATAGCCATAAAGGTAGCGAGCTGAGCAATGTGCCGTTTGCGGCAATGACGTTTTGGTGGCCATCACTCGCTCGCCAAGTGCGTATTGAAGGTTCCGTCGAACAGGTTGCGCCGGATGAATCGGATGAGTACTTTGCCAGCCGCCCTCGCGGTAGCCAGTTAGGCGCCTGGATTGCAACGCAAAGCGTTGTCATTCCTGATCGTAACTGGATTGAGGAGCGTCAGAAACGCTTTGAACAGGCCTATGAGGGGCAAGAAATCCCGCGGCCCATCCATTGGGGCGGCTACCGCCTGCAACCTGACATGATTGAATTTTGGCAGGGCCAGCCCAGCCGACTACATGACCGTATACGTTTCGAGCGTCGCGATGGTGGAGAGTGGAGCCAGTTCCGCTTGGCCCCATAACCCCTATAAAGATCGCTCATTATTGTTCAGCGCAGGTCTGTTTCGGTGATACGTTAATTAGGCAGGCCTGCTGTAGTGGTGATGTAGAGGTGGTGCACTTGGCCGGGTTAATCGGGCAGACTTTCCAGACGAAGGCGCTGCCACTCGCTTTCGGGCTCATTTAAGCGCAGGACAGCATCAATCACCTGTTCTTCCATGTTATAGCGGCACGTGAATCCCAAGTGTTTCATTAACGCCCGCATTGGGTGGTTATCGACCATGATTTTGCCTATCATTTCGAGCGTACCGATATGCGTGCAGTAATTGACCATCTTCTTCATCAGCAGGCTGCCAATCCCAAGCCCTTGTAAATCATCGCGGATGATCACCGAAAACTCGGTGCGTATATTGTCAGGGTCGTTCCACACACGCACAACGCCTAACATCTCTTTACGCCCATCTGCGTGCTGGTGCTCGGCGATAAATGCCATTTGTCGATCATAATTAATATGTGACAAAACCGATAAATCACGTTGAGTGAGGTTGGACTTATTGTGGAAGTAGCGGAAACGAATACTCTCTTCCGATAGCTGACGGTGAAAAGCGGTGATTAAAGGCGCATCTTCGGCCCTGATGGGGCGTACCTCTACCTGCCAGCCGTTTTTCAGCGTTACCCACTCTCGCAACTCTTCCGGGTATGGCATGATGGCAAAGCGCGCAGGCGTGCCTAAATCCATCGCAAAATCCACCGCCAGCATGCCATCACGATTAAGCAGTAACGGGTTGATCTCCAACCCTCGCAGATCCCCCAAATCAGATGCCATTTGCGAAAGCTTGACTAACAGCTGACATAGCCGCTGAATGTCGCGCTCAGGTTCAGCGGAGTGCTCACGAATTAAAGAGGCTGCGTGCGTCCTGCCGACGACGTCGGCCGCCAGGCTCATGTTCAACGGCGGCAGAGCGACCTGGCGGTCTGCCAAAATATTGACTTTATAGCCGCCAATACCAAACACAATCAGCGGGCCGAAAACCGGGTCGCGGGTAATTCCGGCACAAATCTGCATGGAGTGCTTACCCCGCTGCATAGGCTGTAAGCAGAACTCGCGAATAGTGTACTGGGGAAATTTCTCATGTACTTTATCACCCAGCTGACGTACCCCTTGCGCCACTTCAGCAGGCGTTTCCAGGTCTTGTAGCAGCCCGGCAGACATTTTATGGGGGTGTTTACGGTATCGGTAAGGCCGACAATTACCTTCATGAACCACTTTCAGAGCCATCGGCCCTTGGATTTTTTGGGCTGCGGATTCGACCTCTTCAGGGGTGCCCAGATACACACTTGGCGCCGTAGGAATACCATACGCTTTAAGTACCTGGGCTGTTTCTGAATGACTGAGTGTCTCTCTCCCCTGCTCTTTTGCCTGGATGATCAGTGACCGACACTGGGCACGTATTTCCGAGCTGGTTGAAAATGGCAGGCTAGGTGGAATTTCATGCAGCAAGGCTTGAACACGCTGGTAAATTACCATGTGCATGAAAGCCTTAACGGCTTTTTCCGGGGAAATATAGGTCGGTATACCCGCGATGTTGCAGAGATGGCGGGCATTAAGGGCTTCCTTCAGGCCCATCCAACTGGTCAGCAAGTTACGCCGAAATTTTTTGCGATTATCAATTAGTGCTTGAGCCGTCATCGCTGAAGGTGCCAACCGTGTTGGGGCATGGACCACCAGCACCGCATCGACATTGGCATCGGCGGCCACAATTTCCAGCGCCTCAACAAAACGCGCAGGGGTTGCGTTGCCACCCAAGTCAACCGGGTTTTCGCCGGGCTTACTTATATCGACTTGGCTTTTATGTAGCGCCGCTTGGGTTTCCTCGCTAAACACGGCAAGCTTACCACCTGCGCTAACCAGCTTATCAATCGCCAGCATGGCTGGACCCAAGCCATTAGAAACAATGGCTAACCGATCACCGCGTAGTGGCTTCATGCGCGAGAGCGTTTCCAGAGCATCCAATAGCTCATCAGAATCGTCGACCCTTACCACCCCAGCGCGTGCAAACGCCGCATCGAAAACGACATCACGATTAGCAATACCCGGCGTAGGTGCCATCCCCGAAATATCGGATTGCGGCGTACGGCCGCTTTTAATGGCAAGTACCAAGCGGTTACGCGAAGCATCGCGCACAGAGGTCATAAAATGTTGTGCGTCATTCACCCTTTCCAAGTGTAATAAGATGGCCTGAGCGGGTGAAAACTGATTCACGTAGTCGATTAAATCCGGCAACAAAACATCGACGCTATCCCCCACCGTAATCAAGTGAGAGAACCCAACATCGCGCCCAGCGGCCCAATCAATCATGGCGTTGGCAAGCATGCCCGATTGGCCCAGGTACGCAACACGGCCCGCTTTGACAGGCTGGCTGGCGTAAGAGGCATTCAAACGCTTGCTTGGGACGATGACACCCATGCACTCTGGGCCCAACACTCGAATACCTGAGGCGATGGCGGCTTTTAACATCCGCTCACGAATAGAACCGGTATTGTCGCTATCGCGGTCCAGGTAGGCGCCTCCAGAAAGCACCAACGCGGCTTTCACACCAGACTCGCCCAAGCGTTTAATTAATTTGGGAACGCCTTTAATCGGCGAGCAAACAACCGCCAGGTCCGGCGCTTCGGGCAAGTCCGCTACACTGCTGAAACAGGGCACGCCGAATACCTGGTCATAACCTTTTGGATTGACCGCCCACAGGGTGCCTTTAAAGCCCCCCTCTTGCAGGTTATTCAGCACTAACCCACCCAGCGAGGCCGGTTTTTCAGAGGCGCCAAACACGGCTAGCGTGCGAGGTTCAAAAAAATGATGCAAAAAGCGCGTACTCAAAATTGAGCCTCCCCTGAAGTAAATAACGACGGTGTACGACTTATTGACACTGTCGCGCAAGCCCCAGAGGCGATTAAGGTGGCCTCAATACAATGGAGCGCTTGAATGATCACCTCTTACCTTACCCATCCAGACTGCTCATTGCATCATATGGGACCAGAACATCCTGAAAGTCCACAGCGTCTGGAAGCAATTCGCGCTCGCCTTTCACTTGCCGGTTTATTACAGCAGACCATGCAGTCTGATGCCAAAGAAGCCAGTTTTGAGGCGTTGGCAAAAGTACACCCGCCCCGGCACCTTAATGCCTTAGAGAAATGTGTGCCTGCTGAAGACATTGTCGCCCTGGACAGCGAAACACTCATGAATCCGGATAGCTTAAAAGCTGCCCGGGTTGCTGCCGGGGCCACTATAAAAGCAGTCGATCAGGTGTTTAAGGGTCACGCTGATAATGTTTTTTGTGCCGTTAGGCCTCCCGGCCATCATGCCGAAGCAAGCGAGGCGATGGGCTTTTGCTTTTATAACAATATCGCCGTAGGTGCCGCCCATGCACGTGACGTATATGGTGCCAAGCGTATCGCTATCCTCGATTTTGATGTCCACCAGTGTAATGGAACTATCGATATTTTTAAGGGCAGATCAGATGTCCTGATCTGTACAAGCTTTCAGTACCCGTTTTACCCGTGGCGTTATCTGCGTAGTGAGTGGCACAACGTTGTTAATACGCCGCTAGAATCAGGCACTGACAGCGCTGAATTTCGACGCCTCATTGAGCATCAGTGGCTACCCGCCCTTCATGCGTTTAAACCGGACCTGGTGATGATATCGGCAGGATTTGATGCTCATCGCGACGATACGATGGCCGATATCTGCCTGGATGATGAAGACTATTATTGGATAACGCATTTGGCAATGGAGATCGCGGCGCTTTATGCGGATAACCGCGTTGTCTCTGTACTGGAAGGTGGCTACGACCCTAAATCATTAGGAAGAGGTGTGGAGGCGCATATTAGAGCCTTGCTGGGGCTACCATTTTCAGAAGAAGGTTAAATATTCTGTACTCGCGAATACCCTGGCAGACGCTAACGCTATGTTACTATGGTCCCTATTGCTGTCTCTTATGTGACCATTATGACCGCCACTTCTGAAGAACATGCCGCACTGCGTATTGCCTCCGGCAGCAAACCGTTTGTAGAACCGCTTCTCTTGGGCGCGCGGCTCAAGCAGATTCGCTTGGCTAACCAATGGACGCTGGAAGATGTTAGCCAGCGTACCGGGCTAGCGCGCTCTACCCTTTCAAAGATTGAGAATGATCAAGTCTCGCCTACGTTTAGCGTCGTTCAAAAACTCACCACTGGGCTTAATATCGATCTACCCCAGCTCTTTACGCCGCCCAAACGTGAACGCTATACCATGGGACGACGCGACTTAACGCGTAAAGACAAAGGGCAGCTACATCCAACGCCTACTTACGAGCATGAGTTACTGGGGCACCAGCTGGCTCAAAAGCGCATGATTCCCTTTAAGACCATTGTGCGCGCACGCAACTTTGACGAATACCACCAATGGGTGCGTCATGATGGCGAAGAGTTTTTGATGGTGCTTCATGGCGATATCATGCTGTACAGCGAGTTTTATGCTCCGCTGCTGCTTGTTGAAGGTGACAGCATCTATTTTGATAGTGATATGGGGCATGCACTGGTGTCTACCAGTGCTGATGATGCGGTTGTTCTGTCCGTTTGTACCCGTGGCGATTTGGCTTAATCTTCAACTTACCGCTTCTACAGACAGTTGGTGGGTTTAGGCAGCCCGGCAAGCCGCGCTATACGTTTCGCAGGGCTGCCGGGGAAAAGCGACATTAAATACATCGACTTGCCCTTCTCTTCTCCCAGCGCATTCTTCGTGGCTTTTACCAAGGGACGCATAGCCGGCGCCATTTCATAGCGGTTATAAAAATCACGCATTACACTAATTAATTCCCAATGTGCTTCAGTTAATACAAGCCCTTCATCACTGGCCAGCATTTCAGCTACAGCTTTTGACCATTTCGACTGCTCTACCAAGTATCCCTCAGGGTCTAATCCAATTTCTTTATCTGAATCAAGATAACGGTATATTTTTGAATCCGACATATTAATACCACGTAACGATTTGAGGGTGGTGCCCAGTTAACGTAACGAATCCGTTCATATCAACCGTAGGTAAGCCATTCGCTGTAACGGCAGCATTTAGGCCCCACGCCGCGACATCTTCGGCTAACAGATAGATGCGTGACTGATACGCCTGCCAACCTTCCCAGTGCGTATTCAGCGCCGCTTGTACACCTTCTTCCGTCAGTACTACGATATCCTCTTCACCAACGGCTTGCTGCATCTGTTGCGCAGCGTCGCTATTTAGCGCCTTGGTTAAAATATGCAACATACTGAGCATCCCACTAAAAATTAAGTATTTGCGCGTACTGCTGAAGAAACCCGGGTAGTACTTTAGCTTTCAAAAACTGCACATCGTCTCGCAACGTGGATGCGGGCACTCCTAGAGTAACCAAGGTCTCTTCGGTGGTCCAAAGCTGCTCGATATCGTACATCTCCAGCATATCGATGGTGGGGAGGCTGGCTTTCTGCCCTGGCGCCCCGCTGCCTTGCTCTTTTAATAACGCCATAGCGCCCTGCCCAAGGAACAGCAGGTCTACAGGCTGTCCAAATGCGGCTGCTACCAGCGCTGTATCCAGCCCTTCTCGCAGCAGGTTGGAGCCGTAAGGAGCATGACGAATGATAACCAGCAAGCTGTTTGACTCAGCCATTAGCTCTCCTGTTAGGCAAACGTAATAAAACGATCACAGCGCTGCTGTAAGGTTAACAACTGCCCTAGCCCGGTTAACTCAAAGGGCGCATCTATATTAAACGATGCTTTACCATGACGCAGCGCCTCCGCTTCACTTGCCAAGCCACGCCTTAGTGCCGCCGCTATGCATACGTCCAGGGGAACGTTATGCGCGCGGTGTAATTCGACCCAGGCATCGTGCAGGTTAAGCTCATCCTGGGGTGGGGCCATGAGTGAAGACGCGTTGTGCACCCCTTCATGATAAAAAAATACGCCCGACAAGTGGTGCCCCTGTGCCAGCAGCGTACGAGCAAACCTTAAAGCAGAGTGTGGTGCGGGGCTGGTATACGGCGCACCCATCACCAATAAACCATACTCCATTATCGTCTCTCGAATCGGATAGCCAAAAAAAGACAGACCCTACAAGTAGGGTCTGTCCGGTTACCAGCTGACAACGCTATTGGTTAGTCGTTGCTCATGATACCTAAAATTGAAAGCAGGCTGATAAACAGATTGTAGATAGAAACATACAGCGTAACGGTTGCCAGAATATAGTTCGTTTCACCAGCGCGATGAATGATTTCACTGGTTTGATACAGGATGGCCGCTGAGGCGAACAGAACAAAGCCTGCTGATACCATCAGTGACAGGGCAGGAATGTTGAAGATCAAGCCAGCAACCATCGCAAGCACTAGCACAATAGCGCCAGCCAGCAGGAAGTTACTTAAGAAGCTGAAATCTTTCTTGGTCGTTAACGCAACCGCTGAAAGGCCAAAGAAGGTAAGGCCTGTCATTGCCAGCGCATTCATAATCAGCGCGCCACCATTAGGGAGCGTTAAATAGGCTGAAATGATGGGTCCCAGTGTGAACCCCATAAAACCGGTAAAAGCGAAGGTGGCCAGCAAGCCAGCCGCAGAATTTGCCGTTTTATGTACCAGGAACATCAAGCCGTAGGCCCCAATAAAGAACACAAAGATGTTCATTTGTTGGATACCCATAGCCACTGATGCGCCAGCGGTCACTGCGGAGAAAAGCAGTGTCATTGCCAATAATGCGTAGGTATTGCGCAGTACCTTATTGGTGCTGACGCTGTTGGCAACACCACTGGATCGTGTTTGTGCCGTGTTCAGATCGTTATAAGCCATCTACGTATGCTCCCCAAATAATAGTGCTAACAATAGACCAGCATGCCGTTACCAAGTTCCAGACGCAAGTCCTTATCGCTTCGTTCATGTAAAGTACTCAACTTTCTTCTAACGAAAGAATTGACGGATTTGAATAGCGGCATCTTGCAGAAAAAACCACGACTGACGATATTGTCATCGCCAGTCGTGGTGTTTAATGCTCGATTTCTAGCTCTCTATTTCTTCATCTTTTTTCAGCGGAGTCACCGCGCTGCTGGCGGTTTGGCGAATATCCTGCGAGGCATATAACCGGGCATCAACCACATGTAGCACCGCAAGTTGTACGAAAAGCACTGCAAAACAGATGATTAAAGCTTTGATCATGGCGGCTTTCCTGAACCAGGCTGGCGATAGCCAGCCTTTTGCTGAATGCTAGCTTAAAGCAGGCTGAAAGCAATAGCGGTATTCGATAAAAACCTGCCATGAAAAATAGCGCCCTATCTCTAGTCTACTGAGTAAACTCTTCCGTATCGATGTCCGCTTGCTGCGCTGGACTATACCGTTCACCGGCTACCTGATCAGGTGTCATCATTGAGTTGAGGTCACTGAGATAGTTTTTATCGAGCACCCAACTATCGGCTGCCAGGTTTTCACGCATATGAGCGATTGAGCAAGTCCCAGGAATGGGCACTATATGGCCACCTTGTGCTTTTACCCAGGCCAGTGCCAATTGGGCGGTAGTCACGTCAAGCGCTTGGGCTAGCGCCTGAAAGCGTGAAAGCACCGCTAGATTTTTAGGCAGATTGTCAGCGTTAAAACGAGGCATGTTAGCCCGCATATCGTCCTCACCAAACACTGTATCGACCTGAATCGCTCCTGCCAAAAAACCACGACCCAAGGGGCTAAATGCAACCATCGCCACACCCAGTGTTTGGCAGGCTTTAATGAGCGCAATTTCGGGGTTGCGTGTCCAGAGGGAATACTCTGACTGCACTACTGCTACGGGATACTCCTTATGCGCTTTGGAAAGCGTTTTTGCTGAAACCTCCGACAGCCCCACACCGCCTATCTTGCCTTCATCGACCAACTTACCCAGTTCGCCGACACTCTCCTCGACGGGTACGCCGGGATCAAGCCGGTGCAGGTAATAGATATCGATATGATCGGTCTTTAAACGTGTCAGGCTTGCCTCACACTGTTGGCGTAGTATGTCTGGTCGACCATTGATAACCCGCTTTCCCGTCTCAGCATCAATCGCCATACCGCATTTACTGGCCAACAACAGCGCTTGGCGCTTGTCTTTTAAGGCATTGCCCAGTAAGCGCTCATTCGCCGTGGCCCCATACAGTGTCGCGGTGTCAAAGTGCCGATACCCCATTTCAAACGCTTCATGCAATGCTCGCAGGGCGTCTTTTTCAGACACCTGCTGACCATAACCATGAGACAAGTTCATACAACCAAGGCCAACAGCAGGCGAAGACACTTCTTTAAGACGCTGGAAAAACATCGACATAGGCATTCCCTGAAAGAAAATTTCTGCAGTACCGTTATGCCGTATAATAGTTAACAACTCAACGAACGAAAGCCCCACGGCACACCATGGGGCTTTCGGCAACGAACCATAAATTTCAGATGGCAGGTTTTCAAAAGCCTATTAACCGGTATGACGGCCTTGAAGCTTATCCAGTAGCCGATCAACCATGCCGACGCCCGGCCCGACGCTCTTATGAAATAGCTCAGAATGAGGTGCGCTAGGGTGCGGCCGTGTCGGCGCTAGCTTTTGGCAGCGTCGACTTTATTCCCCAAGTCGATAAGTTCATCAACGGGTATATGATTACGTAGTTTGGGAAATTGGTCGGACTCTTCATCATCAATGTGGTGGCGAAGCTGCTTTTCCATCTCTTTAGTCAACGGCATAAACGTGGGGTCTGACGCATCGACATCCTCTAGCTTCTTCATCACGTTGACCAATTCATCATGCTCTCTCTTATCGTGCTCAACTTCATCACGCCCATTAGGAATATGTTTCTCCATAGCAGGGTAAACATACATTTCCTCAGCAACGGCATGGCGCATCACTTCGGCAATAGCGGCGTCTATCAAGACTCGACGTTGCTCGGGGTCGTTACTGCTTTCTACTTGGGCAAGTAGCTCCAGCATTTCCTGGTGGTCAGTCGTTAAAATATTGATGACGTCCAACCCGTTTCCTGTCTGGCCTTGCGTGTGGTTATCCATACCCTTCTCTCCCTCTTATTCAGGATCCATGAGCCGCCAGCTCCATTTCAAGCTAGCTCGCCTGACCGGTATTTCCAAGCTAACAGCCCGTGACCTAATACATGTTAAGAAGGTTTTTAAAACTGATTGGCAGGTGGCTGACGTCGTATTCAAGCCGCACGCCATCAGCTACGTTATAAAAGGATTTCAAACCAGGGAGCGGATGATGGCGACGTTTATGGTGTATCGAGCGGTTCAGGAAGGCGCTGAAATTGATGCCCAGCCTGAGTGGTGGGTCGTAGACTTGCGTGAGGAGGAAGAAAGAGATGGCGATTTGGTACGCAAACGTTGTGCGACCAAGCCTGAAGCCGATGAAGCCGTTAATGAACTTAACAAAAAATATGCAACGACTTAGTAGTATCGATAACAGTACGACGGCTGAACATCCACCAGCCTGACAGCTGACAGGCTGGTGGACGATAATAATGTAGCAAGCAGAAGGAGGCCGCTATTTTTTACCCGTTAACGATCTAAGCAGCGTCTCAACCTGGTGGTCGCCCTCGCCTTCATTATCCAACTCCTCTTTCGCCAGCTCTTTTTTATTTCCCACGACGGCATTGCAGGCACTGCAGTAGATATTGTCATCTTCGTCTGTGTTTTCAGGGAAACGGTAGTCTTCGCTGCCACATTGGGCACATCGTTTCGGAAATGCCATTTAAACTTACTCCTTGTGTTGTGTGCGACATACCTTTACAGCTTAGCTGAGAAGTGAATTAACTGCGTATGTGCACCTATAGCACATTCAGCGCCTAGCTCTCTTGTGGTGGATACGGGTTCTGCTTTAATAACGTGGCCAAGTGAACACAATTAAGCGCCAGGCCTGCCGTAGCGCTCTGAGTCGCTTCTGGTGTCTTCTCAAAATCCTTGAGGTCGACTCCCTGCATGGCTTCACCTACCCAATAGGTGCATGCGTTGGCAGGAAGGGTAAAACCAACGTCGTTTAGCCCCTGAAACAGCTCGGCAACAATATGATGAGCGCCATCTTCATTACCTACCACCACGACACCGGCGACCCGACCATACGAGACCATTCGTCCCTGCTCATCGGTTTCGCCAAGAAACGCATCCAGTCGCTCTAATACACGTTGACAGATACTGGAGTGATGGCCTAACCAGATAGGGCTGCCCAGGATGAAGATATCGGCATCCAGAATCTGCTTTCGTATTTGCGGCCAATCATCACCCTCACCTTCATCCGATGTCACACCGGGCTTAATATTAAAATCCGCAGCACGGATTTTCTCGCCAGTGACGCCATGGCGCTCAAGCGCTGCCAAGGTCTCGGATATAAGTCGATCACAAGAAGACGCTGCGGGTGACGCTTTAAGCGTACAGTTGATAGCCAAGGCTTTTAACGACATGAGACTCTCCTTTTATGCGGCTTGGGGTGTCAGTGCTTGCGAAGCTTGGGGGTTATCTGCCGGGCAAACTGCCGAAACGAGGCTTTAACCGTACCCAGCGCGTCGGGGTCGCCGTGCAAAAGCGCTGACATATAGGCTTTCGCCTGCTCGGGCTTTATATGCGGCGGGATCGGCGGAACATCAGGGTCAGTTATAACTTCCAGCACAACAGGGCGGTCAGCACTTAAGGCCTGCTCCCAGGCAGTGGCAAGCATCTCAGGATCGCTGACCTTAATGCCCTTGAGCCCAATAAGCTCGGCATATTCGGCATAGGGAAAGTCAGGGAGATCCTGCGAGGCTTCATACTTCGGGTCGCCTTCCATTACCCGCATTTCCCACGTGACTTGATTAAGGTCCTGGTTATTAAGCACCATAACGATCAAGCGTGGGTCCGCCCACTGCTGCCAATACTTGGCAATGGTAATTAACTCCGAATTACCGTTCATCTGCATGGCCCCGTCCCCAACCAATGCAATGGTCACCCGTTCGGGATAAGCGAACTTGGCGGCTATCGCATAGGGAACGCCATTTCCCATCGTGGCAAGTCCGCCAGAAACCGATGCCATCATGCCACGGCGTAATTTGAGATCACGTGCGTACCAGTTAGCAGCGGAACCGGAATCGCTGGTGAGAATGCAGCTATCAGGCAGGCGCGGCGACAGCTCCCAAAAAACACGCTGCGGATTAACCGGGTCAGCCTCCGCCATGGCACGCTCTTCAAGCACTTCCCACCATTGGGCAACACTTTTCTCAATATCTTGACGCCAACCACGATCTGTTTTCTGCTCTAAATAGGGCAACAGCGCTTGTAAGGTAGTCGCGCTATCACCCACGAGGTTCACCTCCATTGGGTAGCGCATACTCACCTGGCGCCCATCAATATCGATTTGTACACCCCGGGCCTGCCCCTCCTCCGGTAAGAATTCCGAATAGGGGAAGCTTGAGCCAATCATCAATAGCGTGTCACAGTTGGCCATTAACTCCCAGCTTGGGTTAGTACCCAGTAACCCGATAGATCCGGTAACGAAAGGCAAGTCGTCAGGAAGCACTGCACGCCCCAGTAGCGCCTTAGCGACACCAGCGCCTAGCCTGTCAGCCACCTGAACAATCTCATCGGTCGCATTCAGAGCCCCAGCACCCACTAGCATCGCCACTCTCTTTCCTTCATTTAACACTTGGGCGGCTTGGCGCAAATCATTGTCATGAGGCACGGTAATGGGGCTTGAGTAGCCCACGCCCGAATGCACAGTACCGTGAGCATGCGCAGGTGTTTCAACCGCAGGCTGGGACTGAAGGTCATTGGGAATGATGATAACCGTCACGGTCCGCTCGGCCAGGGCTATACGGATAGCGCGGTCAATAAGGTGGCGTATCTGAGCTGGGCTGGTCGCCATATGCACGAATTCATGGGCGACGTCTTTGAAAAGCGACACCAGGTCGACTTCTTGCTGATATTCACCGCCCAAGGCCGCACGTGCTTGCTGTCCAACAATGGCGACGACTGGCTGATGATCTTTTTTGGCATCGTACAAGCCATTAAGCAGATGAATGGCACCAGGCCCGGAAGTCGCGGTACACACACCAACTTCCCCCGTAAACTTGGCATGAGCACACGCCATGAATGCCGCCATCTCTTCATGACGGGCTTGCACGAACTCGAACTGGTCACCCGCTCGTTGTAATGCCCCCATGATGCCGTTGCTGCCATCTCCCGAATACCCGAAAATACGTTTAACACCCCACTCACCCAAACGTTGAACCAGAAAATCACCTACCAGCTGCTTACTCATTTAAGCCTCCATGGCAAAGCTACGCCTTAGCTCGTCACTTTCATATAAATGTTCACTAGGCCTATAGGTATAGATACGGGTATCAGCAAAGGTCAACTTGGCAGGGCTTCTTGTTAATGATTATTAAACAACAACCTGTAGAGTAGGCTAGCTTGGTTGCTAAACGGCCATGTTCATTTTTTTAATTCTCATGGATTACCCACCATAACGAAATGTATGCCTCGCACCTGAGAAGAATTTACACTTGGGCAAGGCGAACCCAACGTAACCGACGATATAATCCAGATATACGTTATTTACTTTTACGCTTAAAGCAAGAAGCCCGACCAGAGGCCGGGCTTTAACGTTGCATCCTTGTACACTCCGCAAGCTTCCTTGCTGAACATCCTTGTCCAGTGGGTTGAGATTGACACACTAAAAATGGCCTGTAAGTAACATAGTATAATTGATAGTAAAAACGCACTTATTTATTAACCTGCAGTAACTCTGTTAGTTAGCCAACTAGCCAAACAATGAGACCACCTGCTAATCCACTTCGGGTTAAGTAGTAGAAACTTAGCCATAAGTAGTTATAACTATAATCTTATTTATCATACTTATTGAGGACGCCATGCACTCTAATACAAATTAACAATAAGAAACCTTCTTTTGATTTAAAAATAGTATGTAACATTAGATGAAAAAAGGCCTATAGTCTTTCATCACCCGTATTCGGGTTGATACATAACTCATGGAGGAGAAAGTGATGATCGCTGTTCATCAGGGTACCAAAATTGCGTTTTCAGCTATTTACCGGCGTTTGGTTATCAACCAGCTTATTAACCGTGTCGACAGCCTTGAATCTGAAAAATATGGGCTTATCGCCGAAAACAAGATATTGGCTACTGAAAACGCCAAGCTACGCAGGGCATTAGCAGAGCAACATAACGATGTAGCGTGATATTTAGTTCTGCGACCCTTGGCTAGCCGTAACGACGTCTAGGCCAAGGGTGGCGGAGTCTATGAGAGTTTTCAGCCTCAAGCGGTTCAATCAAACTTTCTTTTTATCTCCGGTAATTTCATCGGTGACTTTTCGCAATCCCCTTTCAATCGGATGCTCATCATCATTATCACCTGTCACGCTAAACTCTGAGTTCGCCCCCCCGCTGTATATTTCTGCACCACAAGTGCCACACGTTGGGAGGGCATTTTCCGTATCGTTTGCGTCGGCGATATATTCCTTACCACATTTCTGACACTTATCGACATGTTCCATGGCCGTTCTCCTTTTTCCTATATCACTTCAACCTTAGAAGAAAGAAATGGTTCCATAAAGTCCGGGCAAGCCGATAACCACGCAGAGCGGTCCTATTGCATCAGACTACCGCCCGCGTCGTCGTCAAGCGCGATTCCCTGGACGCCTATCTCCGCCTCTAATGACAACAGGTAGTGGCGCAATGCGCGCCGCGTTGCCTGTTCCTCCAGGTGATGGCGAACACGTTCGGTAACGGCTTCGTAAGGCAGCAACTGCCCTTCCTCGCGGGCATCAACCACCACCAAGTGCCAACCATAGCGGGAGGCAATGGGCCGCTCATGAAGGCCGTTGGGTAAGTGGTGTAGCACTCGGTCAAGTTCAGCAACCGTTTGCCCTTGGGCCAACCAGCCGAGTTCCCCACCTTGGGTGTTGGAAGGACACGCTGAGTGGCGCTGGGCAAACTCCGTAAAGCGCGCAGGATCGTCCTTCAATGTTTCCAGCAGTGTTACGCCTTGCTGATAGTGTGCATCCCGAGCCACAGCATCTTCAGGCGCCGCAGCCAGCAAAATATGACGCACCTTTAAGCGTGTGGGCTCACTAAAACGCTCGGGGTGGTGCGCATAAAAGCGTTGGCAATCCTCGGTGCTGGGCTCCGGCACGTTCAGCGCCTGCTCTAGAAGCTGTGCAATCACCTTGTCATCCGCTGTTTCATTATCAGCCAATAAACCTTGCGCTTGGGCCTGCTGACACAGCAGCTCACGGACAACCAACGCCCGCGCAGCCTTAAGCTGGGCACTCCCCGCACTGTCTGAGGGGTGATACTGCATTTCATGGGCAATGTCGCTTTCTTCAATAGCGCGGCTGCCCACCTGTATCAATGGTAGTGTGGCTTCACTTGGCAGCGCTTCGATATCAATCATTTGCATAACAACTCTCCTGATAAATTATCGTTTAGCCGCGTTTACGCACTAATTGATAGCGCCGGGTCAGATAACCGAAAGGCGCGCTCCATACATGCACTAGCCGAGTGAAAGGGAACAACAGGATAATGGTTAGCCCCAAAAAGATATGCAGCTTGAATATCCAGGAAACATCCTGCAGATAGTTCGCTGCACCGCCATTAAAGAACACAATGGCCTGTGCCCAGCTTGCCAACGTCAGCATCATTTCACCATCCATATGGCCCAGCGTGAAGAAAATGGTAGTGAGCCCAAGGCATGCCTGAATAAGCAAAATAGCCAGAATCAGCGTATCCATTTTACTCGATGAGGCGCGCACACGTGGATTGAACATCCGCCGATAAAGCAGCATCGCCCCGCCGATCACACACAACACGCCGGCAATACCACCAATCACCACGGCAAGCAGTTGCTTGGTGCTAGGGAGAAGAAAGTGCTCATACATCCAGTGTGGGGTAAGCAGACCAACCAAGTGGCCAAAAAAGATGGTAATGATGCCGATATGGAAGAGATTGCTGGCCAGGCGCATGTTTTTGGTCGACAGCATCTGGCTGGATCCGGTCTTCCAGGTGTACTGCCCGTAGTCAAAACGCACCAGGCTCCCAAACAGAAATACGGTACCGGCGAGATAGGGATAGTAGCCGTAGATAAAATGCTCGAGGTAAGTCGTAATAGCGGACATTGAGATTCTCCTGTTAACGACCCATTGCCGGAGGCTGGGCTCCGGGAGAGAGAATGCGAACGGCATCGTGTTGAACACCCTGCTTGCGTTCAGCCAAGCGACGCCCTTCGGCAGATTGCAACGCACAGTCCTCGTCGGATGCCGCAGAAAAGCGTACGGCTTCCTCTTCCCATACGGCATCCAGCGCTTCGGGGGTATTGTCAGGCTTTTCCGCCTTCACAACGGGGCGATGCGCGTTTATGTCCGCTTCGGCGCCAATGAGCGCCAGCAGCGCATGGGTCACCAGGGCATAGTCGCTATCACGCTCTTCCAGGCGAGCGGCAAGTAGCGCCAGAATATGGCGGATATTGCCAATCCAGCGGGCCATTTCCGCATCGCTTCGCGTGGAGAGATACTCCAGGAACAGCGGTAAATAGTCAGGCAGCTCCCGGGCGTCTAGCTCAAAACCCGCCTTTCGGTACTCATCCATGAGATCCACCATAGCCTGGCCACGCTCTCGCGATTCTCCGTGTACGTGTTCAAACAGCAGCATCGATGTAGCCCGCCCCTGTTCGAAAAGCGCGACATACTCGGCTTGAAGGCTTAAAAGCTCGCTATCGGCAATTTGCTGACACCAACTCATCAAACGTTGGCGTAACGAAGCGGGCCAGCGATTCTCCGCGGCCACGATCTCGACAAGCTCCCCTACGGCCTGCTGCAATTCAGCTGTTGGGTAGTCAAGCAACCGCGACAGTACGCGCAGGCTGCGCATGGTCTGTTGCTCTGGGGTCAAGAGCGGTTCTGCCAGATTACTCATGACGAGCCTCCTCGGATTGCGCCTGCGGATCAAAAACATTGACCGGTTTCACCATCGTGCTTTCAACAGGCCGACCGTTGAACAGGTTCGCTGTGCTCTCGCCGTTGCACCCGTCACCAAAGGTGAATCCGCACCCACCCCGTTCTGGGAAGGCGTCGCGCGCCATCTCGCGGTGGCTGGTTGGAATTACGAACCGATCTTCATAGTTGGCGATTGCCAGATAGCGGTACATGTCCTCCACCTGAGCAACGCTTAGACCCACATCTTCCAGTACGCTGATATCCGCTTCTCCTTCAACATGCTTACCGCGCATATAAAGGCGCATCGCCATCAAACGCTTAAGCGCGAGCACAACGGGGGCTTCTTCCCCGGCGGTCAGCATATTGGCCAAGTACTTCACCGGGATGCGCAGCGACTCAATTTTTGGCATCACGCCATCGAACTCGACCTTACCCGCTTCGGCCGCAGACTGAATGGGCGACAGCGGCGGTACGTACCAGACCATGGGCAGCGTGCGGTATTCAGGGTGCAGCGGAAGCGCCAGCTCCCAATCAATGGCCAGCTTGTAGACGGGCGATGCCTGAGCGGCCTGAATGACGTTGTCGGGAATACCGTCTTTCTTGGCTTGGGCAATGACCTCGGGGTCATGAGGGTCCAGGAAGATGTCGCGCTGGCGGTGGTACAAGTCCTGCTCGTCGGCGGAGCTTGCGACTTCCTCAATGCGGTCGGCGTCATAAAGCAGGACACCCAAATAACGAATGCGCCCCACGCAGGTTTCTGAGCAGATGGTTGGCTGGCCCGACTCAATACGCGGGTAACAGAAAATACACTTCTCGGATTTGCCGCTTTTCCAGTTGTAGTAGATCTTCTTGTAGGGGCAACCGGAAATACACATCCGCCAGCCGCGACATTTATCCTGGTCAATCAGTACGATGCCGTCTTCTTCACGTTTGTAAATGGCGCCACTGGGGCAGCTTGCCACGCAGGTGGGGTTAAGGCAGTGCTCACACAGCCGCGGCAAGTACATCATAAAGGTGTTTTCAAACTGGCCGTAGATATCTGCCTGCACCTGTTCGAAGTTTATGTCCTTGCGGCGCTTGGCAAACTCGGTGCCTAGAATTTCCTCCCAGTTAGGGCCCCATTCAATTTTCTTCATACGCTCGCCAGAGATCAGTGAACGCGGGCGGGCTACCGGCTGGTGCTGGCCGGGCTTGGCAGTGTGCAGGTGCTGGTAATCAAAGGTGTAGGGTTCGTAGTAGTCATCAATAGCGGGTAAGTCGGGGTTGGCGAAGATATTGGCCAATACACGCCATTTACCGCCAATGCGTGGCTCTATCTTGCCATCACGGCTGCGCATCCAGCCGCCCTTCCACTTGGCCTGGTTTTCCCACTCTTTGGGATAGCCGATACCCGGCTTGGTTTCAACGTTGTTGAACCAGGCATACTCGACACCTTCGCGGCTAGTCCAGACGTTTTTGCACGTTACCGAGCAGGTGTGACAACCAATGCACTTATCAAGGTTAAGGACCATGCCTACCTGAGAGCGAATTTTCATTTCACCGCCTCCTGAACGTCATCCTGGCCTTCACCATCCAGCCATTCGATATGCTTCATCTTGCGTACCAGCACGAACTCATCGCGGTTCGAGCCTACGGTTCCGTAGTAGTTGAAGCTGTAAGCGAGCTGGGCGTAGCCGCCGATCATATGAGTGGGTTTAGGGCAAACACGCGTCACAGAGTTATGAATACCACCACGCGTGCCGGTAATTTCCGAACCGGGGACGTTCACCTGACGCTCTTGGGCGTGGTACATCATCACCATGCCATCCTTAACGCGCTGACTGACCACGGCGCGGGCAGCAATCGACCCGTTGGCGTTATAAACCTCTATCCAGTCGTTGTCTTGAATATCGATATCGGCAGCATCACCTTCGGAAAGCCACACCACGGGGCCACCGCGATTCAGCGTCAACATCAGCAGGTTGTCGGAGTAGGTGGAGTGAATCCCCCACTTTTGGTGCGGTGTCAGGAAATTCAGCGCCTTGCTTTTGAAACCGTTATCCTCGGGCAGCTTGAAATTTTCCGCGGCGCGGGTGTTGATCGGTGGGCGATACACCAACAGGCTTTCGCCGAAATCACGCATCCAGGCATGATCCTGATAAAACTGCTGACGTCCACTGACCGTGCGCCATGGAATCAGCTCATGAACGTTGGTATACCCGGCGGTATAGGAGACGTGTTCATCCTCCAGGCCCGACCAAGTGGGGCTGGAAATAATCTTGCGCGGTTGCGCCACGATATCGCTAAAGCGGATTTTTTCATCCTCTTTAGGTCGTGCCAGATGCGAGTGGTCGCGCCCGGTAATTTTGGAGAGTGCCTCCCACGCCTTGAGTGCTACCTGGCCATTGGTTTCTGGCGCCAGCGTCAGTACGGTTTCTGCCGCGTCAATAGCGCTTTCGATGTTCGGGCGCCCTTTTGCCGGGCCTTCATGCTTAACGTGATTCAGTTTGCCGATCAGTTCTATTTCGCTATCCGTGTTCCAACTGATGCCTTTGCCACCATTACCGAGCTTTTCAAGCGCCGGGCCAAGTGAGGTAAAACGCTCGTACGTGGCGGGGTAATCGCGCTGTACTTCTATCAATGCAGGCATGGTTTTGCCGGGGATGGGCGCGCACTCGCCCTTTTTCCAATCCTTTACATCTATCTGCGCAAGCTCGCCCGGAGAGTCGTGCTGCATGGGGAGCGTGACTAAATCCGTCTCTTCGCCCAAGTGGCCCACACACGCTTTCGAGAACGCCTTGGCGATGCCTTTATAAATATCCCAATCGCTGCGCGACTCCCAGGCAGGATCGGTGGCAGCCGTTAGCGGATGGATAAACGGGTGCATGTCGGAGGTATTAAGGTCGTTCTTTTCATACCAGGTCGCCGTGGGTAGCACGATGTCCGAATAGAGGCAGGTCGTCGACATACGAAAATCAAGCGTGACTAATAGGTCAAGCTTGCCTTCAGGCGCCTCGTCGTGCCATTTGACCTCTTCTGGCTTCTGCCCGCCAAAATCGCCCAGGTCTTTACCCTGAATGCCATGCCGAGTCCCCAGCAGGTACTTGAGCATGTATTCATGCCCTTTACCGGAGCTACCCAGCAGGTTAGAACGCCAGATAAACATGTTACGCGGGAAGTTCTGGGGGTTATCCGGGTCTTCGGCAGCAAAGGAAAGCTCACCGGCTTTTAATTGCTGAACGACATAATCCTTGGTGGCCATGCCGGCGTCTTTGGCCTTGCCCGCCAAATGCAGCGGATTCGTGGTTAGCTGAGGGGCAGACGGCAGCCAGCCCATACGCTCGGCGCGTACGTTGTAGTCGATCAGGCTGCCGGTGTGACGGCGAGGGTCAGCCAGTGGTGAAAGAATCTCTTTGATCTCAAGCTTCTCATAGCGCCACTGCGAAGAGTGGTTATAGAAGAATGACGTAGAGTTCATATGACGCGGTGGGCGCGTCCAATCAAGCCCAAATGCCAAGGGCAGCCAGCCCGTTTGGGGGCGCAATTTTTCCTGGCCGACATAGTGTGCCCAGCCGCCGCCGCTCTGGCCAATACACCCGCACATGATCAGCATATTGATCAAGCCGCGATAGTTCATGTCCATGTGGTACCAGTGGTTCATACCGGCACCCACGATAATCATGGAGCGCCCACGTGTCTTGTGGGCATTATCGGCAAATTCCCGCGCGATACGAGTGCACTGCTCTGCCGAGACGCCGGTAATTTTTTCCTGCCAAGCGGGGGTGTAAGGTTTTATCTGGGCATAGTCGGTAGCGCCATCGTCCTCACCCGCTTGACCAAACCCACGGTCGATACCGTAGTTGGCACACATCAGGTCAAAGACCGTCACCACCAGCACGCTGCTGCCATCGGCTTTTTGCAGCCGTTTAGCGGGCAGGCTGTGGAACAAGCGGTCGCCACTTTCGCCTTCTACATGCGCAAAGTGCTTATGCTCGATACCGCCGAAATAGGGAAAAGCCACGCGCGCGACGTCGTCATGGCGCTCGGCAAGGCTCAGGAGAGGTGAAATCTCAACGCCGTCGGCATCCAAAGGCTCCAGGTTCCATTTACCCTGGTGAGCTTCTTCTTCCCCCCACCGGAAACCAATAGAGCCCTGCGGGACTACCAGCTGATCACGTGCGTCATCCCAAACCAGTGTTTTCCACTCAGGATTATTGTCCTGCCCCAGGTGATCAGCAATATCACTGGCGCGCAGTTGGCGCCCGGGCACAAGAGAGCCATCATCGCGTGGCTCCAGCTCGACCAGGCAGGGCATATCGGTATACCGGCGCACGTAATCGGTAAAGTAGGCGCTGGGATTTTCAAGGTGAAACTCTTTGAGAATGACGTGGCCCATGGCCATGGCGAGCGCTGCGTCGGTGCCCTGTTTGGCAGAGAGCCACTCATCTGTGAGTTTGGAAACCTCGGCGTAATCGGGGGTAATGGAAACGGTTTTGGTGCCCTTATAGCGAACCTCGGTGAAGAAGTGGGCGTCTGGCGTGCGGGTCTGAGGCACATTCGACCCCCAGGCAATGATATAGCCTGAGTTGTACCAGTCGGCAGATTCGGGAACATCGGTTTGTTCGCCCCACGTCATCGGCGAGGCGGGTGGCAAATCGCAGTACCAGTCGTAAAAGCTCATGCATACGCCGCCGATTAACGACAGGTAGCGGCTACCGGCGGCGTAACTGACCATCGACATGGCAGGGATAGGTGAAAAGCCAATGATGCGGTCAGGCCCGTACTGTTTGGCGGTATAAACGTTGGAAGCCGCGATTAACTCATTAAGCTCATCCCAGTTGCCACGAACAAAGCCGCCCATGCCGCGGGCGCGTTTGTACTCTTTGGTTTTGGCCGGATCTTCAACAATCGAGGCCCAGGCCTCTACCGGGTCGCCTTTTTCACTTAACGCTGCACGCCAAAGCTCCAACAGCGGTTTACGGACAAGGGGATACTTGAGACGGTTAGCACTGTAAAGGTACCACGAGTAGCTCGCCCCTCGAGGGCAGCCGCGAGGCTCATGATTAGGCAGGTCGGGGCGTGTACGCGGGTAATCGGTCTGCTGAGTTTCCCATGTCACCAGGCCGTTTTTGACGTAAATTTTCCAGCTACACGAGCCGGTACAGTTAACGCCGTGGGTAGAGCGGACGACCTTGTCGTGTTGCCATCGGCGGCGGTAACTGTCTTCCCACTGGCGGTCTTCCTGGCGAACTTCGCCGTGGTCATTGGCAAAAGGCTCGCGCGTTTTGCGGAAAAAATTTAGCCGGTCAATAAAATGACTCATGGTCGATCTCCCTGGCGCCAAAAAGAAAGCAATGCCTAAACAGACGTCTTGGAAATCGATTCTGAGCGATTAAAACGGCAATATCTGCCAGGTTACCTCCATATAACCCCACCCTACCTCTTAAGGGATACGCGGCTAAAGACCACAGGCGACGACGTTTCATTCATGGCAGTAAATCAGACAAGATAGCGATGAAACTCCGTATAACCCCTCAGCGAAAAGAGGTGTTTTTTGTTCACAAGAAGCTATTTTAATCCAGAGATAAACGTATGATTGAGCACTATTTTGCGGTTAAGCATCTTCATATGGCGGCCGCCTATGCGAGCCTCGCCTTCTTTATAGTACGTGCTTATTGGTCAGTCACTGAGCGACCGATTCTTAAGGCGCGCTGGGTCAAGATACTCCCCCATATCATCGATACGGCGCTTCTAACCTTCGGCGTGCTATTAGCCATCATGCTGAGCTTCTGGCCACTTCCGCCATGGATCAGCGCCAAAATCACCGCGCTGATTGTTTATATTCTGCTCGGTACAATGGCGATTAAACGCGGTAAAACACCAGCCATTCGGGCCGGTGCCGCCGTGGCAGCGGTGCTTGTATTTATCTATATACTGGGCGTTGCGATGCATCGGACTCCGCTTTCATGGCTAAGCTGATGACGTTACCCATAAAAAGTGACGCCATTAGCGCGCATTACTCACCAGGCGGGAATAACATACCGGCGTGAAGCTGGTAGAGGTCTGGCTGATGCGCTTCAGCAATTCGGGTGACACGTTCGATTCCCTCCTCCAACAAGTGCACTTCTATTTGGCGGCGGTCTTCACGTCCTTGACGGCGCTCAACGAGTGATAGCTGCTCACAGCGATCGACCAATGCCACAGTGCCGTGATGCTTGGCTTGCAGCCGCTCGGCAAGCTCACCTACCGTTGCCCAATCACGCTCAGCAAAACCGCGTAAGTGCAGCAACAGCTGGTATTGCAACGCGGTGAGCCCATGCTTGCGGCAGATATCTTCGCTGCGACGTAAAAAACAGCGTAACTGATAGCGAAACTGAGATAGACGCTCGAAATCTTCCTTATCAAGCTCACCTTTTTGCACTGCTGTTTTTTCTGCCATGAATGCTCCTTAACGTGCTCGTGACGACTTTCCCCCGCTTGACAATACCGAAGACGTCCTCTAAAAATAAAACATCATTATATGATATATAGCCGTTTAATTTTAAGACACCAAGAGGTAGTTGAGATGAATGTACTTACATTTTTCAAAATGCCCTTTAGTCATCGCGCTGGTTGGCAAGCGCTTAAATCGAACTCGCCTTCCATTCCCACGTTAGCGTGGTGTGTGGTTCTTCCCATGTCGTTATTGCCCCCTTTAATGCTCTATTATGCAGGAACGCATTATGGCGATACCTTTATGACCGGTTTTGCTGAAAGGGAGTGGCGATTTATTACGACAATTCTTTTTTTGGCCGAGCTACTGACTTTTTTTATAATGGGCTGGGTTATTCACGCAGTCGTCAATGGTGTCGAGCAGCTTTCAATTAGCTATAAAAATGCCTATTTACTTGCCACACTCGCTCCTCTTCCCTTATGGATATCAGCCCTTGCGCTATGGGTGCCCTCGTTATTTTTCAATGTGATCGTCGGATTGGCGGCTCTAGGCGTTTCATGCAGTCTGATTTATCACGGCTTGCAAGCGCTCTGCACTCGTAACGAGCTAGATGTTGCCACTATATCAGCCACTTATACTATTATGTCAGCCGGCATTCTTGGATGGGGTGTTTTGCTCGCGGTTGTTTGGGCTTACTAAACGCCGTTGAACGCCATAGTTCTAGCGCATTTTCAATGTGCGAAGACGTCGCTTGTGAGCGCTAAAAATAACGCTCATCAGAAATACCCGAATCTAAAAAAAACCACACGGCCTCACTTTTTTAAGTTTTACGTGATAGGCCTCTTAACCAACCGTTATATTGACGAGAGACAAAGAAGATTACATGATTCATCAGGATACGATGTATCTGCTTCTCATATCTTTCGATAAGTAATATAGTCATTTATCGTTAGCCATGCCGTCGGCTTCAGCAGCTTTTACTTATCTTTTTAAGCCCCCTCCTTTTTTAAATCCATGGGAGTCGCATGAATCTCTTACGCCACTCTCTTGTAGCTCGTATTACTGCTTACCTCCTGGCCATCACGGGGATGACCGTTCTCAGCATCGGCTTCACCATGATGATTGCCCAAAATAGCCAAGGTGATGCAGCGGCGATTAATATCGCGGGCTCATTACGCTTGAACAGCGCGCAGCTTTCTGAAGCCTTAGGCCCATTGACCCAAACACAAAACGGGTCTCAACAAAACGTTAGCCGACTGACTGATCAGCTTACCGCGAAACTGGAAGGCCCAGCACTCGCCGTTGGATATCACTACACCCATGATGAGATCCTTCAAGAGCAGCTTGCTGGGCTAAAAGCGCTGTGGCATAACACCTTAATCCCCCTGCTTGATGATGCTATTCATGGTAGTAGCAATGATGTAGCACAAGCCAGAGTAGCGCTGAATAATCTTATTCATCATATTGACCAGTATGTCTCGACACTTGAAAGCAGCACTAAATCCAAGATGCATTTACTGGGTTCTCTGCAGCTGCTTTTTTTCCTTTTGATTGGTGTGCTGCTTTTCATTGCGCTCTACGATATTCGGCATAATCTGGTGACGCCGCTTCGCCAGCTTAGAGTCCTGAGCCGCGAAGCGGGCCATGGCAACTTCCAATATCGCTCTAATTTTTCCAGCCACGATGAGCTAGGCCAGCTTGGGCGCGCTTTTGATCAGATGGCAGCGAGGCTGGATACGCGTTACCAGGCGTTGGAAGCGCGTGTATCTCGCAAGCAGGCAGAGCTTAAACGCCACAATCGCGCCCTCCAGATCATTCACAATGGGAGCCGTACGCTTTATGGGGCGGCAATGACCTTTGCGCCAGCACGGCACCTATCTTACGCGAGCTTGAAGACTTACTGGATATCGGCCCTATCGTGCTTTCGCTGCGCAGCGAGCATGACGATACTGATATGGCAATTTTAGCAACCCACTCATCCGAGCGGCCTCTCTATTGTCGAGACTTAAACTGCCTTGCCTGCCTGGAGCCGCAACGAGGCAATGCAGTTGCTCGCAATGCCGAAGCGATCGTGCTGCCCGTTGCGGTTGGCGAGGAGATTCTTGGCTCCCTGACCGTGGGCTACTCTGCGCCCATCAACGCATCGAAGCAGCAGCTACTCAATACGCTTACCGACAACCTGGCCACAGCTATCTTTTTACAGAAGCGTATTGAAGAAGAGCAACAGCTTTCTCTTGTCAACGAGCGCACGATTATTGCCCGTGAGCTTCATGACTCACTCGCCCAGTCGCTGTCTTATTTAAAAATGCAGGTAACACGCCTGGAGCGCAT